>NZ_LWEJ01000034.1:0-2071 GCF_001635525.1 Alcanivorax sp. HI0007 | reverse complement strand
TTAAAAGATAAAAATAATGAAAAGTATGTGGTTGTATGTCGCCATCCATGTGCGGTTTGGTTATCGATTAAGAACATGAACTGGCGCTCAGACCCGAAAAAATCCTCTTTTATCGATACTGAAAATGAACTTGATGAAATTGATAGATTTTCGCTAACTTGGAACAAGATATATAGTCAGAATTTTGATCGCGATAATATTCTCTTCGTCACTCATGAAGAGCTATGCTCTGAGCCATTAACGTCTCTTAAGAAGATGGCTGATTTTTGTGGAATTAGTTGGAGTGAAAAATTCGATAAATTTATCGATGAAAATATGGTTGGCGGTGTTGTGGAAAAAACAAAAGGCCAGCTGCACAACTTTAAGCGTGATTCAAAGTCTTTGGCAAAAGCATGGGTTGATAAAGTTTCTGTTGAAGATGAAAAGCGTATAAAGGATATAACAGGGGAAGTTGTAGAGAGGATTTATGGGCAATGGAAGTAAGAGCATTCTTTTCTTGATTGATAATGTAGGAACGGGCGGGGCGGAAAAGGTTCTTTCTAACTTATGTGGGGAGTTTAGTCGTCGTGGATATGAATGCTATTACTCCTCTAACTATGAAGTAAGGAATTTTGCACTATTCGAGGATGCCAAATATTTGGATCTTTCTATAAAAGAAAGGGCCACGGTTTTTGGGAAAGTAACAGCCTTGTTTTTATATTGGTTTAAAGTTTTGTTAATTAAGAAAAAAATTAAACCGGCTGCAACGATATCATTTTTAGAAAGATCAAACGCTGTTAATGTTTTAAGTTCATGCTTTGGTGGAAAAACGGTAGTTAGCGTTAGAAACAATCTAGAGCTTCAATATTCAAAATTTTCACCTTTTATTGGCTTTTTAGTTAAACTTTTTTTGTCGTTAATCTACTTCCGAAGAGATGTGGTGGTTCTATCAAAAGGTGTAGGTGAGCAGTTAGGCCATTTCCTGTTTTGGAAGTCTAATCCTATTGTTATCTACAATGGTTACGATATTTCTTTACTAAAGAGCAAAGCCAAAGAGCTCCAAAAAACGACGGTAAAACTACCTCAAGGAAAAACTTCCTTAGCGGTAGCATGCAGGCTTGATAAGCAGAAAGGTATAGATATTCTGTTGAAAGCTATATCCGGGCTCCCGCAGCATCTTTCTAGTCAATTTGTGCTAAATATTTATGGTGATGGGCCTGAAAAAAATGAGTTAAAGAAACTTGTAGCTAGCAGAAAACTTAACGAGCAGGTTTTTTTTCATGGGTTTGTTGATAATCCCTGGGGTGATATAGCACGCTGCGACTACTTTGTTTTCCCGAGTAGATGGGAAGGGTTTGGAAACTCATTGGCAGAAGCAGCTTTACTTGGTATTCCTTCGATCTCTTCTGATTGTGACTATGGGCCTCTAGAGATCTATGGAATTAGCGATAAAATAAAATCAAATTATAAAATTCATTCTGGTGGGATTATTTATAGACAGTCGAGTCTGTTGGAAGATGATGCGGTTAAAAATCTTTCATCAGCACTGTCATTTGTTTTTTCCGAAAAACCAATATTTGATACCAAGATTTGTTCTGAAAAAGTTAGCAATAGGTTTTCAAATGATAGAATTTTTGATCTTTGGGAGGGCCGTATAAATGAATGAAGTTGCATTTGCTCCAACCCTTTTTATAGTCGGTTTCCCTAAGTGTGGAACGTCTTCATTGCATCATTGGCTAGATGCGCACCCTGAATTACAGGGGAGCACCCCCAAAGAAACTTTCTTTTTGGTGCCCCAAAAATGCTGGAAATATAACAGTAATAATTACGAAAAATATGGCTTTTCAGGGTACAAAGATTTTTTTCCTAATAGTGATTTATCGAAAATTCGTTTTGAGTCAAGCGCCCCATATGTATACTATTCCGAAGTTTTAGATGTGATTTCTTTGATCCCAGACGCAAAGATTTTAGTGGTTGTTAGAGATCCTGTCGATAGGCTTTATTCTACCTATAAATACTTTTCAAATAATAATTATATAGAAGGTAGCTCTATTTCATTCTTGGAATACTTTGAGCTCTCAAAGGATAATGG
>NZ_LWEJ01000033.1:0-4412 GCF_001635525.1 Alcanivorax sp. HI0007 | reverse complement strand
TGAAGGCCAAGGGCCTGACGGATGATTCGGAACACTGGGCGGGGCATAAATCGGAGAGGATGCGCCAGGTCTACCACCGGCTGGCCCGGGAGAAGCAGGCGACGCGGTAGACGTTTTTGATGCCGGGTTTGATGCTGGGCCGAAAAAGAAAAGGGCCCGCAAACCTGCGAGCCCTTGTCATGTATGGCGCACCGGGGAGGATTCGAACCCCCGACCTACTGGTTCGTAGCCAGTTGCTCTATCCAACTGAGCTACCGGTGCATGTCTCGTTGCTGTATCGCCCCGAGAGGCTGCGCATTATTCCCAAAGCCCCGCCGGGAGTCAAGCGCCGGTCGCTCAAAACTTCAGCAATCAGTCTTCTGCGGTTTCCATTTGTTTTTGCAGGTAATTTTCGATGCCGACCAGCTTGATCAGACTGAGCTGGGTTTCCAGCCAATCGATGTGCTCTTCTTCGGATTCCAGGATGTCCTTGAGCAGGTTACGGCTGATGTAATCCTGAATGGATTCGCAGTAGGCGATACCTTCACGCAGATCCGGCACCGCCATTTTTTCCAACTTGAGATCGCATTCCAGCATTTCTTTGGTGTTTTCACCAATCATCAGCTTGCCCAGATCCTGCAGATTGGGAATGCCCTCAAGAAACAGGATGCGCTCGACCAGCCAGTCCGCGTGCTTCATCTCGTCGATGGACTCGTGGTATTCCTTTTCATAGAGCGCCTGGAGGCCCCAGTCCTTATACATTTTGGCATGCAGGAAGTACTGGTTGATGGCCACGAGTTCGTTGCCGAGTGCCCGGTTCAGGTACTCAATCGCCTTGGCGTCGCCTTTCATGGGGTTGTCTCCGTCCGATGAACTTGGGTCTAAACTTGGGTTAACCCCCATTGTTCAGCAAGCAGATGACAGAGACAAGGCAGGAATGCAAAAAAGCGCTTGCAATACAAGCGCTTATGTAAATGAGAACGATTAGTTATGCGGTTTGGGGCCAGTAGACCACCACACCATCAGAGGAAGGGTGCGAGAAGGAGGGTGCCTCGTCTGCGCTACGGGCTTCACGCATCACTTGGCGGGCATGACGGGCACATTTACCACACTGACTTCCAACCCCAAGTTCCCGACGAAGATCACGCAGGCTGTCGCAGCCGTTGCCGACCGCTTCCCGTATATGGTTGTCAGTAATGCCCTTACAAATGCATACGTACATAAGAATGCCATCCCTCAATCTCTAGTGGGCATGCTAACCCTAACGCGAATCATTATCAACTGCTTTCAAGAAAGCATCATTGGCCTACCGGCATGTCGTCATGGTCAAGCCGGCCACTAGTACATTTTTGCTTATACCCCTCTCCTGCCCTGCTCCACCAACCCGCGCACGAATATGACACGCTGAGGGAGCAACGGGTCAGTGAGGGTTGTTTTGCCTGGGACAGGAATCAGGGAGTTTTGCGGTTATTCAGGGCAAGGCTCCTGACCGCCGCCGGTTGCGTAGGGTGCACTGAGCCTAAGGCGAACTGCACCCTACGTTTGGAAAGACGCGGTTTTTTGCGTTTGCCATCATAAAAAAAGCCCCGCGTTTGCGGGGCTTTTTTCAGTCATTCCAGATCGAGGGATCAGGACGACTTTTTGGCGGCTGGACGCTTGGCTGCCGCTTTTTTCTTGGCTGGGCTCTTGCGAGTGGCAGCTTTTTTGGCTGTCGGCTTACGCTTGGCTGCCGCTTTCTTGCCGGGGGCCTTGGTTGCCGCTTTCTTGGCAGGCGCCTTGCGTGTGGCCGCTTTCTTACGGGTGGTGGTTTTTTTCTTCACGGCGCGCTTGGCTTTGGCTGCCGCTTTCTTGGCAGCGGCCTTGGCTTTCTGCTCGGCTTTTTTCTGCTCGGCCTTGGCTTTTTTCGCCAGCTTGCGCTCGTGCTCACGCAGCTTGGTCTTCATGTTGCGCTCGGCGGTGCGCAGTTTTTTCACCTCGCGGGTGACCACTTTCTTGGCCGCCTGGATTTCAGCACGGATCAGTTTGGCTTCACCACGCAGATCCTGCAGTTTCAAACGAACGGTATTCATGCGACCACGTGCCGTATCCACTGCACGCTTGGCGGCGGCGGTGGAAGAAGCCTTCGCTTTGTCGCGTTTGGCGGCGACATCGGCGCGCATTTTGGACAGCTTGCCATTCTCGGTATCGATCTTGGCGCGGTGCTTGTCCAGTTTGGCCTGCGTCTGCTCGGCTTTTTTCTGAGCCTGGTCCACGGCTTTTTGCTGCAGCTTTACCTTGGATTCGGCGTTAGTAACGGACTTTGGCAGAGCCGGTGCTTTTGCAGCGGTAGCCTTCTTTGCTGCGGGCTTACGCGCCGCAGTTTTTTTTGCGGCGGCTTTCTTTGCTCGAGCCATGATTGATCTCCTAAGCTATGGCGTTGTCATCAGTACTGCGACAATTCGAAAAATAGCATAAAAAAAAATCAGTTGGTACATTATTTGACCAATTCGTTTTTGTTTTTTTCATTTGCTGCTTTCCTTATTTCCCTGTTCCGCTTTTCTGATTCCTTTTCTGTTTCTTAAAAAACATTTTCCGGCCCTCCTCTGTCAGCCTGACTGGCACATCTGAAAAGCCGTCAGGAATATTTTTCTGCGCTTTTGGGCCGTTTTATTAAATAAAATCGCGATGGAGATCATTCAATGCACCATGGCAACAACATCGATCGGCACAGGGTGTTGGCACAAAGATGTACGGCGACGGTGACATTGCGAAACAGGGAAAAGAAAAAACGCCCCTGCCCTGCTATCCCGTCACGGTGTGACTCGCAGGCCCGGGGGCAGCCGACTGGCCGAGTCCTTGTGTAGAAAGGTTACATTTTCGATTGCTGCTGAAAATTCGCCGAAAAGAGAATGCACGATCATGGGCAGCACCCCGTGGACAATGACAGTGCACGGAACGCTATCAGGCTTGCCTTTTTACACAGGGGCCAGGAAACATCCCGGCTCAAGATTATGGCAACCACAGCAAGATGTCGTTTAGGCAGGCGACAGGGGCGTAATCGCAGTGCAGCGCACAACCATCGATGACATGACAAAAGGAGATGAGCGAGGGAGAGGCATAACCCTCATGGCTGAGCCACCGTGAAGCCACTTCGCTCAAGCGCAGGCTTTTCTGACTCGCGCAATCGCGCCATGAGTATGCAATTTTTTCTGTTGTGGCCACTCGTCAAGAAACCTGCCGACCGGCGTGGCATCTTTTCCGGACGCATTCGCGCACATGGCAGAGGTTTCCGGGAGGACTCTCCCCGGGTACCGGCGAGAGCCCGTGGAGCCTCCGCCAACAAAAAAGGGAAGCCCGCAGGCTTCCCTTTTTCTGTCTGACACCTTCAAGCAAGGATCAGTCTTGCAGAGCGTCCAGTACTCGGCTGCGGATATCATCCACGGAGCCAACACCGGCCACACGCACGTAGCGGGGCGCCTTGGCATCGTCTTTCTTGGCCAGATCCTGGTAGAAGTCCACCAGCGGACGGGTTTGAGACTGATACACTTCCAGACGCTTGCGGACGGTTTCTTCCTTGTCGTCATCACGCTGGACCAGTTCTTCACCGGTTTCATCGTCCTTGTCGTCTTCCTTCGGCGGGTTGTATTTGATGTGATAAACCCGTCCGGAGGAAGGATGAACGCGACGACCGCTCAGGCGTTCAATGATTTCCTCATCGTCCACATCGATTTCGACCACGAAGTCGATATCCACGCCCTGCTCTACCAGCGCTTGCGCCTGGGGAATGGTGCGCGGGAAACCATCGAACAGAAAACCGTTGGCACAGTCGTCTTCGCTGATGCGCTCTTTGACCAGGCCCAGAATGATGTCATCGGACACCAGACCACCGGCATCCATCACTTTCTTGGCTTCCAAACCCAGGGGAGTGCCTGCTTTAACAGCAGCGCGCAGCATGTCACCAGTGGAAATCTGAGGAATATTGAACTGTTCCTTGATGAACTGCGCCTGGGTGCCCTTGCCCGCACCGGGGGCACCAAGCAGGATGACACGCATAGGATTCTCCATCGTTCTGTGGTCGAAAAGGCTCCAATGCGCCAAAAGAAACGTTCTGTCACAAGGGAGCCAGGCAAGCGCTCCAATCAAGGCGATAAGGCACAGAACCGGATAACGGGTTCGGGCTTTTTAACGCCAGGCGGGCACTTTGACGACACGAATTTGTTGCAGAACCTTCCGTTTGGCCCATTCAGGGGCCTCCGAAGGGGTGCAACTTTACCCTGAGGCCCCGTTCTTCACAAGTGATTGGAGGGTGCTACCTTGGTAGCCCCCCTTTGAAAGGACGGGCTCAGGGGCGCTCGAGAACCAGCGTGGCCGGACTCTTCTGGGGTAGTTCAAGGGGTTTGACCGGAGCCATGATGGCAGCCTGATCCACGCCGCCGCCTGGTGCCGGGGTGTAA
>NZ_LWEJ01000032.1:0-5429 GCF_001635525.1 Alcanivorax sp. HI0007 | reverse complement strand
TGAGGGTTACCAGTATGGCCAGGCGCACATGTACCTGGGGGTACTGAGCAGCATCCTGCCCGCGTCCCTGGGAGGCAAGCCGGACCAGGCCAGGGCCCATTTTGAGCAGGCCATGACCCTGTCAGAGGGTCAGAACCTGCTGGCTCCGGTGCTTTATGCCGAAAAGTATGCCCGTTTGGTGTTTGACCGTGAGCTGCATGATAGCCTGCTCGAGGATGTCCTCGCCGCTGATCCGCAGGTGCATGGTCTGACCCTGCAGAATACCTATGCGCAGGAGCAGGCCGAAGCCCTGCTCGCCGACGCTGACGATTATTTCTAGGAGTACTTATGCTGCGTCTTGCCACGATTCTGGTCGCGTTGTTGCCGGTCTGGGCTTCGGCCGCCAACACCTTGAAAATTTCCACCCTGTACCCGGACGGCACCACCATCGTCACCGGCCTGAAAGAGGCGGGTAAGGAAATCGCCGAGAAGACCGAAGGGCGTGTGAAGCTGAAAGTGTATCCCGGTGGCGTCATGGGCGATGACCGCGCGGTACAGCGCAAGATTCGCATCGGTCAGCTCCACGGCCAGGTGGCCCAGGGCGGCGCCTTTGCCTCCGCCTACAAGGACAGCCAGATTCTCAACGTGCCGCTGGCCTTCAACAACTACGACGAAGTGGACGCGGTGCGTGCCGAGCTGGACCCGGTGATCAAGCAGGGCCTGGAAGAGGGCGGCTGGGTCAGCTTCGGCCTGATCGATGGCGGCTTTGCCTACGTGATGTCAGAGAAGCCGGTGAAGAGCATTACCGATCTGCGTAACCAGAAACTGTGGTTGCCGGCCAACGATGAAGGCTCCGCCAAGGCGGCCAAGGCCTTCGAGCTGTCGCCGATCATGCTGAATATTGGCTCGGTGCTGACCTCCCTGCAGACCGGGGCGGTCAATGCCTTCGCAGCACCGCCGGTGGCAGCCCTGACCCTGCAGTGGTATTCCCGGGTGAATTACCTGACCGACATGCCGCTGCTGTACACCTTCGGCACCCTGGGTATCCACGAAAAGTTCTTCAAGCGTCTCAGCGCCGAGGATCAGCAGGTGGTGCGCCGGGTGCTGGACAGCACCTTCGCCAGGCTGGATGCGGAAAGCCGCCAGGAAAACCTGAGCGCTTTCCAGGCCGTCAAACAGCAAGGCCTGGAAGTGGTCGAGCCGTCCCCTGAGCAGCTGGCAGAATGGCGCGACTACGCCAAGCGTGCCACCGCTGAACTGGTGGAAGAAGGGGAGATTTCCCAGGATATGCTGGACCGGCTTAACGGCATTCTGGCCCAACAGCGCGAAGGGCAGTGATGGCAGCCTTGCTACACAGGCTCCACCGTACCCTTCACCAAATCGAGGACGGCCTGATCGTGGCCGTCCTTTTGTTTATGGTGCTGCTGGCGGTGGCGCAGATCGTGCTGCGGAATTTCTTTGGTACCAGTCTGGTGTGGATCGAGCCACTGCTGCAGAACGCGGTGCTGTGGATCGGCCTGCTCGGTGCCATGATCGCTTCCCGCAATGATGAGCACATCCGCATCGATGTGGCCTCGTCGCTGCTGCCGGAGAAATATCACCCCTTCCTGACCACCTTCGTGGATCTGTTCACCGCCTTTATCTGTGTGCTGGTGGCCTGGTACAGCGTGGGGTTTGTGATCGAGGAATACGACTACGCCGGCGCGGCCTTTGCGAATGTGCCGAGCTGGCTGCTACAGAGCATTATCCCGGTGGGGTTCTCGGTGATGGCCGTGCGCTACGTGGTGCTGTTTGCGCTGGGGTTGCTGGGTAAGCGGCCGAAGATGCAGGAGCCGGTGCCATGATCCCCGTTGCCATTCTCCTGCTGGTACTGCTGGCGCTGATGGGCGCCCCCCTGTTTGCGATTATTCTCGGTGCCGCAGCCCTGGGCTTTTATACCCTGGGCATCGAAATGTCGGTGCTGCATATCGATATCTATCAGCTCAGCAATTCCGTGGTGCTGATGGCGCTGCCGCTGTTCACCTTTGCCGGCTTTTTGCTCAGCGAATCGAAAACCGCCGACCGCATGCTGCGTCTGAGCCAGGCCGCCTTCGGCTGGATGCCCGGTGGCATGGCCTTTGTGTCGCTGATCGCCTGTGCCTTCTTTACCGCCCTCACTGGCGGGTCCGGGGTCACCATCGTGGCGCTGGGGGCGTTGTTGTTGCCGGCACTGGTGAAAGGCAATTACCCGGAAAAATTCAGCCTGGGTCTGGTGACGTCTTCCGGTAGCCTGGGCCTGCTGCTGGTGCCCTCCGTGCCGCTGCTGATCTACGGCATTATTGCCCAGCAGATGTCCCAGCAGCTGGATATGCCGTCGGTAGAAATCGTCGATCTCTACCTGGCCGGGCTGGTGCCGGCGCTGCTGATGGTTGTGCTGATGTACGGCTATTGTGTGTGGGCGACGCGTGGCACCGAGGTTCCACGTCAGAGTTTCGATTTCCGTGAACTGGTGGATGCGCTCTGGGAAGCCCGTTGGGAGCTGCCGCTGCCGCTGGTGGTGCTGGGCGGGATCTTCTCCGGCTTTCTGGTGATCAGTGAGGCGGCGGCGGTGACGGCGCTGTATGTGCTGGTGGCGGAAGTGTTCCTGTACCGGGAAATTTCCCTGCGCCGGCTGCCAGGCATCATGCGTGATTCCATGATCATGGTGGGGGGCATCCTGCTGATTCTTGCGGTGGCCCTGGCCTTCACCGATTACCTGGTTTATGCCGGGGTACCGGAGAAGCTGTTCACCCTGATCCAGACCCACGTGGAGAGCAAGATCACCTTCCTGATCCTGCTCAACATCCTGCTGCTGTTGCTGGGGGCGTTGCTGGATATCTTTGCGGCGCTGGTGATCATGGTGCCCCTGATCCTGCCGGTGGCGTTGCGCTACGGCATCGATCCGGTGCACCTGGGGATTATCTTTGTGGCCAACATGCAGATCGGCTACATCACCCCGCCGGTGGGCATGAACCTGTTCATCGCCAGCTACCGGTTCAAGAAGAAAGTCACCGAGCTGTTTGCGGCCACGTTGCCTTTCATGGTGGTGTTGATCATTGCCTTGTTGATGATTACCTATATTCCGCAGCTCAGTCTTTGGCTGGTGCGCTAACCTATCGACGAAGCCGCTGTAGGAGCGCCTCTTGAGGCGCGAAGCGGCTTTCCGTTAACCAAAGAGTGCACCCTACGGTAGGTGTAGCCAGCGTGGGAGTCTCCGTGAAGGGGGCAGGCATCACTTCCGTAGCGTCTTGACCTGAATGCTCTTGCCTTGTCCTTTCTGTATCTGGAACCACTTGGGGTAGGCGCGGATCATGTCGCTGAGTTTCTTGTGGCCGAACAGGCGGGTGTCGAAATCCGGCTTGCGCTTGCTCAGGTGCTGGCCCACGGTGCCCAGGTTGGCCCAATCGTCTTCGTCGGAAATATCGTCAATCACGTTGGCAATCAGTTGCAGCGGAGGCGGTTCCTTGCTGACCGGGTCGCTGGGAGTCGGCTCCTCGGCTTTGCCGGCGGTGTCCTGCGGAGCGTGGTCCGAACGCAATACTTCGGTATAGATGAACTTGTCGCAGGCGGCCACAAAGGGCCCGGGAGTTTTGCGTTCTCCGAAGCCATAAACGGTTTGCCCTTCCTCGCGCAATCTGGCTGCCAGACGGGTGAAATCGCTGTCACTGGATACCAGGCAGAACCCGGACAATTGTTTCGTATACAGCAGATCCATGGCATCGATAATCATGCTGCAGTCCGTGGCGTTCTTGCCCTGGGTATAGGCGAACTGCTGGATCGGCTGCACGGAGTGCTTCAGCAGCACGTTTTTCCAGCCGCCCAGATTGGGCTTGGTCCAGTCGCCGTAGATACGCTTGACGCTGGCCGTGCCGAATTTGGCAATTTCTTCGAACAGACCGTCGACGATTTTCGGTGGCGTGTTGTCCGCGTCGATAAGGACTGCCAGTGAGGTGCTGCTGACCGGTGAAGAGTCCGTGCCCATGTTGCTGCCTGCCATGATGCATTCCTTTTGCGAGGGATACCCCCAACATAACGGATTCGGCGGGGAGGGGACAGGCGCGGATGGACCGTTGTAGGCGCTATGCTTGCCCCTCCTTGTGGGAGCAAGCAAGGTTATTCACTTCGGGGCTCACGTTCGATAAAGTCTCGCCCTGCTATGCCATTGCCCGTTGGAGCTTTGCTCGCAAAGCGAACCGGTTAAGCAGCAGCCATCGCTTCCGGAGCAGTCCTCCCGCAGACATTCCCGGTCGCCCGGATGGCATGGGCCGAAAGTCTCAGGAATTGTCGCGACGCAGTACAAAGAAAAAGGGTTCTTTGGTGCCTTTCAGATCCATGATGCCGAGCACCGTGTTGTCGTCTACCTTCCGGAAAACATCATTAATGGGCAGGTTATCGTAAATCATGGTGGCGGAGGGTTTGCCCCGGTAGGTCGTCATGCGCAGGCGAGCGGCGGACTTGCGGCCGGACAGCAGTGGCAGAGTCCACTGGAACAATTTGCCGACAACGCGCGACTTGAGGAATGGCATCTTTTCCAGCAGGCCCATGCCTGGCATAACCAGTAACGGCCTCACCGAGGTCAATGTCCCGGACACCTTGCGAAATACCAGTGGATGCACATGTTCCAGGCTTTCAAAACGTTTGCCGTGCCAATGGCAACGTTCCAGCATTCCATCCATGGTATGGCCGGTCTCGAAACCTTCGCCTTTCCAGGCGCCGATCATGAAGTTCGTCTCAACAGGTTCCAGCGCATCAAAAATGGCCAGCGCATCTTCAGGGGGCACCCGGTCGACTTGCGTTGCTGCTGCAAAACTGCGTACTTTCACGTCGTTCTGATCTGCCTGTGATGCATTCATGATGAACTCCTGAAGGTGAAAAGTGATGGACCGCAGTTTCAAGTCATCACTGCCATTCCACTCCACGGCATAAGCGGAATAAACATTCAAAACGTGCAAGGCGCGGAGGATTCAGCGATTCCCTAGCGCTTTAATGGACGCAAACAATCGTAAGCGCCATTTCCTGTCAACGTACCACCATCCACATAAATAACCTGCCCGGTAATGTAACTGGCGGCCTCACTACAGAGGAAAACGGCCGTATCGGCGATCTCCGTTACCGTGCCAAGTCGTCTGGCAGGAACCCGGCCGATCGCTTCGTCAAGGCCATCTTGAGAGCTCGATAGGTATTTCACTCCTTCGGTTCCTTCTATGCCTCCCGGCGCAATAAGATTCGCTCTCACTCCAGCGGGTCCCCACTCGACGGCAAGGGTTTTCGTCAGCATGTTGACCCCGGCTTTAGCCGCCGCAGCATGGGCCTGGAAGGGGACGGCATGTTCCGCCTGGCCTGCTGTGATGGCTATCAGAGAGGCACCGGGCTTGGTGAGATAGTCGAAGCTGGCCCTGAACACGTTAAATGTACCAATAAGGTCGATATCG
>NZ_LWEJ01000031.1:0-7359 GCF_001635525.1 Alcanivorax sp. HI0007 | reverse complement strand
CAGTTGCGTATCCTGCATATACGAAGTATGTGCAGGATGCTCATCAAGAGGCGGGTAAGGGCGTTCTGCTGGACTGGGCTTCCGCTCTGGAGGGATACCGGGGAAAGCACTTTTCTTATAAGGGGGCCGGCTCAAAGACCGGTACCCTCGTGCCTGAATCGGTAGGGCACAAACATTATAAATTCACAATTTCGGTACCTTCGGATCATAAATATACGATCAAGGCAACGCCTTATAGTTCAGTCATGACCGGAACAGAGACGATGGCTCTTGATAGCCAAGGTAACGCCTGTGCCGCTGTGGGGGGCTGCACCCCCACTTCTGGTAGTAGCTGGTAGAGTATCTGGTAGGCAATGAATGGAAGTAGGACGGGCTTTTCTGGGGCTACTTCCATTTTTCTTCAATTACTCTCACATTCAGATCCGGCTTTCTCAATGCGAGTCCTGCCAATCCAGTTCATGATAATTTTCCTCCCTGAGGATCCATTACAGATAAGGAAATGTCCGTTCTGGAACCGGGTTACACCTCTGTTACTGTAGACTAGGTGTTTGCCTCTGAATCGTTTCCACTCCAGCCAAGTATTGTTTGGTAGCTGTAGATAGTGCTGTATTTCATGATCCTCCAGTGCACTGTTTTGATTTTTGTCTCGCCCCTCTATCAGCAATTTTGTTCTTTTGAAGCTGCTGCATCCCCTCTCTCCATCACATATAAGCCGGTTTCCATCTGTTATGGCATTCGCTCTGGCCTCTCTGATCAATCCGGCTACACTATTGGTAGCGGCGATGACCCGATGCTCCTGAATCATCGGGGCTCCAATGTTGTGCGCGATCATTGCCAGAATAGTCAGTATGCTTAATGCGGCAAGGCATTCTAGTACGGTAAAACCTGTTTTTTCATTGTTCGTCATCTGGTTTTTCTATGTCGGCCAGGTTGAACTTGTTTTATATATGTCAGAAGTCATGGGATGAAATGAGAGAAGTCGTAATTGTTGGTGGTGGCATTGTCGGTTTATTGAGTGCGTTTGAGCTGACAAAGCGTGAGATTCCAGTGATTGTTATTGATGAATCGGGGGGGCGGCAGGCGTCTTGGGCGGGAGGGGGTATTCTGTCTCCGCTTTATGCATGGCGTTACTCCGATGCGATGAATCGTTTAACTTTTGATGCCATGCAACGCTATGTGGCTCTCTTCGGTGAGCTCGTGGGTAGCAGCCTGGATTGGTCTGATTTACATAGAGGAGGGTTGTGGGCTCATGTTGGTTCAGAAGAATTCGCCAAGATGAAAGATTGGGCTGCGCGGTGGGGGGTGTCGTATGAGGTTCTTTCAGGGAAAGAGTTGCTGCCTTCTTTTCCTTTTGCAGAAGGTATTCTATTTCCTGATCTGGGAAGCGTTAGAAATCCGCGCTTTTTGAAAGCCTTGCGAAACTATCTTGTGTCTAGAGGCGTTTCCTTTATAAGAGACAGAGTGGTATCCCTCATTCCGAAACAAAAAGGGGTAATACTAGAAACTCGAGATGGGCGGGTTGTTGACGCGCGAAGCTTGGTTATCAGCGCAGGTGTTGGAAGCAATAAGATGCTTTCAATACTGGGTGTATCTTTACCAATGTTCCCGGTAAAGGGCGAAATGCTGCTCTATCAGCTACCTCCAGGTAAGGTGCCAGCCATAATGTTAACTGAATCAGGCTATCTCATTCCGCGTTCAGATGGTGCTATCCTGGTCGGCTCTACCTTGGCCCAGGGGGATGCTTCGACTTACCCAACCGTGTCGGGCCGCTATCAACTCGAGGCTGTTGCAGCCAAGCTCCTACCTGAACTTTCCGGTCTCAAGCCCCTTTATCACTGGGCAGGAGTTCGTCCCGGCAGTGCTTTGGATCATCCATATATTGGCCCCGTTCCGGGGCTTGCTGGCGTCTTTGTCGCATCCGGCCATTATCGGAATGGGTTGGTGTCAGCTCCTGCTACGGCTGAGATTCTTGCGCAAATGGTGTGCGGGGAAAAGCCGTTTACTGATCCCTCTGCCTACTCGCTCTCGCCTGTGTCTCGATCAAGATCCAGTTTCTTCAGCCGGTAACGCAGAGACCGGAACGTCATGCCCAGTTTTTTTGCGGCAGCAGTTCGATTCCAGTGTGTAAGATCCAGAGCTTTTAATATCTCCTGTCTCTCAATTTCCTGGAGGAAGTCTTCTAAGGATTGGTTTAATGGGCGCTCTGGAGGGATATTGGTTTCCCTATTTGCAACAGCTTTGGCAGGAAAGCTGTTTGCTTGCAGACAGAGATGTTCTTCGTTGATTTCTTTTCCATCGCATAGCGTGACGGCTCTTTCCAATGTGTTTTCGAGTTCCCTGACATTGCCCGGGTATGCATATTCCTCCAGAGCCATCATGGCGGAAGCGCTGACGGTTGGAGGAACGATTTCCCAAGCGGCACTGAGACGTTTAAGGATATGCTCGACCAGAACAGGGATGTCTTCTTGCCGGTCTCGGAGAGGAGGGACATGGGCTTCAATAACGTTGAGTCGATAGAAAAGGTCTTGTCTGAATCGCCCTTCCGTCATTTCTTGAGCCAGATCTTTGTGAGTAGCGCTAAGAATGCGAAGGTTTACTTGGAATTCTCGGGTCTCGCCTACAGGGCGCACAGATTTCTCCTGTATGGCCCGCAAAAGTTTGACTTGCATGTGCAGGGGGAGGTCGGCCACTTCATCCAGGAATAGTGTGCCGCCATCGGCTTCGCGGAATATACCTTTGCGATCTTCCACGGCTCCAGTGAACGCGCCTTTGCGATGACCAAAAAACTCACTTTCCATCAATTCCGAGGGAATTGCCCCGCAGTTGACAGCTACAAAAGGTTTTTCTCTCCGAGGACCAAGACTGTGTATCAGGCGGGCAATACGCTCTTTGCCGCTACCGGATTCGCCACTGATATAAATCGGTGCCTGACTACGTGCTAGCTTGCGAACCTGAGCTTTTAAGGCAACCATGCTCGGCGCCTCGCCGATCAGGTTGTCTTCTTCTTCGAGATGATCTTCCGCGTTACTGATGCCAAGTCCGTCCTCAATCAATTGACGCAAGCGGTCTAGCGCTATTGGCTTGGCGATAAAATCATAGGCGCCGAACTTCATGGCATCTGTCGCTGTTTCCATGCTGCCATAAGCCGTAATCACGGCGGTGGGCATCTCGGGACAGTGACGGGAAATATACTGGAGCAACTCCAATCCGGTGCCATCGCCCAGGTTCATGTCGGTCAGACACAGGTTGAATGTCTGCTCATCAAGGGCTTTTTTGGCTGCGGCGAGGGATTCAGCGGCGGTGGCTTTCAGCTTCATTCGGCCAATGGTAATGACCAGCAGTTCGCGCAGATCTGCTTCGTCGTCAACAACCAGGATGTGTGGGGTGTCAGCACTCATAATCAGATCGTGTTATTGGAATTGTCGGTGCGGGTGAGCAAAGGTTATCACAAAGCTGGCCCCATTCGGGCTATCTTCAAGATCCAGGGCGGCCTGATTGGCCTGGCAGAGCTCCCGGCAAAGATAGAGGCCTAATCCATTGCCGTCATTGGCCGTGGTATAGAAGGGTTCAAAAAGGTGTTGAGCGGTTTCCCGGGGGATGCCGTTACCGTTATCCCGGATCCGGAGCCAGGGTAAGCCGGTCTGCTGATGGCTGCCACATTCCAGAGTCACGTTGCAGTGCTCCCCGCCGTGCTGAAATGCATTTCGAATCAGGTTGTCGACTACCTGGGTCAGCTGGCTGCGATCAAAGCGGACTTCCACCTCCGATTGGCAGGCCTTGCTGAGGCGCTGGTTGCTATAGCCCCGTAACGCCCATTGTTCAATAAGCTCGTCAAGGAATGGCGCCAGGCTGAAGCGCTCGGCCTGGCCTCGTCCTCGGCGAGACAGGTCCAGCACATCGTGGATGATGCCATTCACACGGCCCACATGATTGCGAATAATGCCGAGCAAATGCTGATCTTCCTCGCTGGCATTTCCATCGAGTAACAGCTCGGTGGCATGGTTGATGGCGCTTAGCGGGTTGCGTATCTCATGGGCAAGAGTGGCAGAGAGGCGCCCCAGTGAGGCCAGATTCATCTGCTGTGCCTCCTGGGCAACCCGGGCGCTATCTTCCAGAAAGAGCAGGGTGAGCAGCTCGTGGTCGGTTTCCAAAGGCGCGAAGCGTGGGCTGAGCACGGGAGATTGTTCTGATGTTCTCAAGGTGGCCAGCGGCAGTAGCGGGTTTTCCAGCCAGCGACGGTAGCGGTGAGCCAATTGCTTGGGTAACTGGTTGCCCAGCATGGGGGTGCCAAACAGGCTGTTGGCGGCCTGATTCGCCATCAGGATCCGTAAGGATTGGTCGAATACCACCACGCCGGTGCGCATGCGCTGCACAATCTGTTGATTCAGGGCTTCCAGGCGCTCAATGGCCACCCGCTGTCGCTGTGCGATTCGTTCACTGTACTGCAGCCGCTGGGATATCTGCTGGATAATCAGCGAGACCATGAAAAAGGCGATACCCAGCAACCCTGATTCTGTGAGCAGGAATGGCGACTCAGACAGGGCCTGGATGGAAAAATAAAACTGCTCGAACATCATCGACAGAGTCGCGAGCGCGGCAATCAGAAAGCCCAGGCGCCCACGCAGTAAAATATTGCCTGCGGCGACGGTGACCAGCAGCAAAACCGCCAGCCCGCCCTCCAGGCCTCCGCTGGCGTGCACCACCAGCGTGAGCATGGTCAGATCGGTAATCAGGGAAGCCGGTTGCGCCCAAGCGGGGTAGGCCCGCTTTTCATCGCGGAAATCCAGGGTGGCCGACGCCAGCGTCAGCCCCAGATAGACAAAGAGTGTCGTTTCAAATAATAGTGGCAGATGGGTGCCGATGAGGGGCTTTTCCGGCCCGAAATGCAGCAGCATCAGGCTGCAGGCGATGGCAATCCGGTAAACGTTATAGATTCGGGCGGGTGTCCACCCCTGGCTAGCGCTCATGGTGCTCCAGATACAGGCGCTGGTGCTCCTGGCAGCAGAAGTGTCGGCCATTATGCGTAAAGGCTTCCGGGGCCGGGACATGCACGCCGCACTGGGCGCATTTGAGCATGGCCTGACCGTCCCGATCCGCATCGGTCCCGGTATCGCTGCGGCTGCCGGTCTGCGAAAGCAGGTTTTTTGCCACTCGCCAGGCCAGATAGATCAGGGCGGCAATAATCAGCAGGCGTATCAGGCCCATTTTGTTCTCCTTGTTTTAGCGTGATGCGTCCATCGGTCGCCGGCTCAGAGCCTGCTCGGGGTCTATAGGCAACCCGAAGGGCCGGGAGCTTTTTTCGCCAGCCCGCGACGGCTATTGCTTATGTAGAATGACTACACATCACCGTCGCGGGCTGGCGAAAAAATTGCCTCCGGCGCGGCTGCGTATAGACCCCAAGCAGGTTCTAAAGAGTACAATCAGCGCTCACTTGAGGAAAGGCCGGTTAACCATGCGGATTATTATGGCCCAGCAGAATGCGCTGGTGGGCGACATTGAGGGCAATGCCCAACGGGTAATCGATGCGGCGGACGAGGCTCGTCGTTTGCTGGGTGCGGATCTGGTGCTGTTTCCGGAGCTGATGCTGACCGGCTATCCCCCGGAGGATTTGCTGTTGCGCCCCAGCCTCAACAGCCGCGTGGATGCGGCCCTGGAAACGATCGGGCAGCAGGTCAGTGTGCCGGTGGTGATCGGCTATCCTGCGGTACGGAATGGGCAGCGCCGAAATGCCGCCGGGGTAATGTTCCCGGGGGAGAGTCGCCCCCGTCATGAGTATTTCAAGCAGCATCTGCCCAACTACCGGGTGTTCGACGAAAAGCGCTATTTCCAGCCTGGTTCTGAAGCCTGCACTTTTGAGCTGGATGGCTGGACCCTGGGCCTGACTATCTGCGAGGACATCTGGCACAGCGGGCCGGCCGCCCAGCTGCAGCAACAGAATGTGGATCTGGTGCTTAATCTGAACGCCTCACCTTTCCGGGCCAACAAGTTCCAGGAGCGCCTTGAGCAGGTAGAGGCCCGCAGCCGTGAAACCGGCCTGCCCATCCTGTATTGCAACCTGGTGGGGGGGCAGGACGAGCTGGTCTTTGACGGTGCGTCCTTCGTCTGTGATAGCCAGGGGCGGCGCTGTATACAGGCTGCCAGCTTTGCCGAGGCTCTGGTCCCGGTGGACCTGCAATGCCAAGACGGACACTGTGAGCCCATGGGTGAACAGCTTCCGCTTCCCGGCCTGGAGGAGAGCCTTTATCAGGCCTTGGTGCTGGCAACCCGGGACTACGTGAACAAAAACGGTTTCAAGGGGGCCCTGTTGGGCTTGTCCGGCGGCATTGATTCGGCACTCACCCTGGCAGTGGCAGTGGATGCGCTTGGTCCAGAAAGGGTGGAGGCTGTGATGATGCCGTTCCGCTACACCTCGGCCATGAGCCTGGAGGACGCAGAGAAACAGGCCAAAACCCTGCGGGTTCACTACCGGGTGCTGCCCATTGAGCCCGCGTTCAATGGGTTTATGGATATCCTCAGTGAGGCATTCGCCGGTCAGCAGAAGGATACCACCGAGGAGAACCTGCAGGCCCGCTGCCGCGGAGTCCTGCTGATGGCGCTCTCCAACAAAAACGGTTCTGTGGTTCTGACCACCGGGAACAAGAGCGAAATGGCGGTGGGTTATGCCACGCTCTACGGCGATATGGCCGGTGGTTTCTCGGTACTCAAGGATGTCTTCAAGACCATGGTTTACCGCCTGGCCAACTGGCGTAACCAGCAGGCCGGCGTGGAAATTATCCCGGAACGGGTGATCACCCGCCCGCCTTCTGCCGAACTGGCCCCGGATCAGGTCGACAGTGATTCATTACCGGATTACGACGAGCTGGATGCGATTCTCGAGCGCTACGTGGAGCAGGATATGAGTGCGGAAGCGGTGATCCGGGATGGGTTTGACCGGGAGAATGTCTATCGGGTCGTCAAGCTAACCGACCGTAATGAATACAAGCGGCGGCAGGCCGCCGTGGGCCCCCGAGTCAGCCGTCGCGCCTTCGGCAAGGATCGGCGCTACCCGATTACCAATGGCTGGCGCCCTGGGGACTGAAAATAGTTGGACGTTTAACGTTCAACCTTGAAAAGCGGTTAGCCCTGCGGGTTCCTGAAAGCAAAGAGGCCGCGCCCAAGCTATGGGCGCGGCCTCTTGCGTTTATAAAGCAAAAAGCGTGGTCCGCGCTTTTCAACGTTGAACGTTAAACTTTCAGCTCATTACAGCAAATCAAACGTCAGCAGGCTCAGCAGCCCATCATCCTCGTCCGGCCACCAGGCCAGATCCACGCGTTTGTCATCGTCCAGAAAGGTGCTGTCCGGCCAGTTCAGGGCCAGAAC
>NZ_LWEJ01000030.1:0-5277 GCF_001635525.1 Alcanivorax sp. HI0007 | reverse complement strand
ACGCAACCCCACCATGGCGTAGACAATCACCAGGGCATAGATCACCGACACATGGGCAAGCTGAACGGCAACGGGGCCGTCGATAAAGCCGGGAATGGCCATGGACACCGCCACGGCAAGAAAACTGCCCAGCCCCGCATACCAGGGGAAATAACGATTCAGCGCCGACACCTGGGCCAGACCACCCGCCACCAGCACAATGACGCCCACCCAGGTATACGTGGCCAGCCAGCGGCCACGCACGGCTTCCGGCGCCAGCGCGTAGATACCGGTGATCAACAGGACGTAAAGCAGAAGGATATAGAAGGCATTGACCCGGAAACCTTCCACGGCTTCCCGGCACTGATAGTCACGGTATTCGGTTTCCAGGCGCCGGGGAAAGCGTAACCAGCGCACCCCCGGCACCACCACCCGCCTGGAACGGGGATCGGTATCCGACATGGCAAATCCCTGCCTGCGGTTGGTCAGTTATTATTCGTTCAGGCTAAAAGTTAACACTGCGCGGCGCCATCCTTTTCGCGCCAGCGGTAGTGACAAAACGATATTAGGGGGGAATCCGGACAATGCAACAGCACGTGGATGCCGGGCGATCTGTGGCCTGCGATGGTCAGCCCTCGACTCAGGTAAACCACTGCGGCAAAAAGGCAATCAGTAATTGCACCACCACCGCCGCATACACCCCGGCCAACAGGTCATCCACCATGATCCCCAAGCCGCCGTCCACGCGACGGTCCAGCCAGCCAATGGGCCAGGGCTTGATGATGTCGAACACCCGGAAAGCGACAAACCCTGCCAGCGCCCCCCACCAGGTTACCGGCACCGCAATCATGGTGATCAGCAAGCCGGCAATTTCATCCCAGACAATGCCCGGGTGATCATGCACATGCATGTCGTGGGAGGTTTTGCCGCACAGGAATGGTCCCACCGCGATCACCAGCGCTGTCACCAGCAAATAGCCCCACAGAGGCAATTGGGCACACAGCCACCAGATAGGCATGGCCGCCAGGGTGCCAAAAGTACCCGGAGCAATGGGCGCCAACCCGGAACCAAAGCCGAAGGCAAGAAAGTGAACCGGGTTTGTCATCTTCGGGCGTTTCAGTTCCATCGACAATTCTCTTTCATTATGACGTAGGGTGCACTGAGCCGAAGGCGAACTGCACCATCAGACGTTGGGCCGGTGCAGTTCGCTTAGGCTCAGTGCACCCTGCTCCAACTCTACGTTATCAAAAGTGCTGCCAGCCGCTGGCTTGCAACGTGGTTATTGTTCCATCCGGGGCTGCCAGTCGCAGGCCCTGCTGCTGCTCCACCGTCCCCAGACAATAGCAGCCCGGCGGCAGGCTTTCCTG
This sequence comes from Alcanivorax sp. HI0007, assembly GCF_001635525.1. Classification (NCBI taxonomy): domain Bacteria; kingdom Pseudomonadati; phylum Pseudomonadota; class Gammaproteobacteria; order Oceanospirillales; family Alcanivoracaceae; genus Alcanivorax; species Alcanivorax sp. HI0007. The sequence goes on along the minus strand of NZ_LWEJ01000030.1, from coordinate 3,931 downwards.
TTCTGGCAAGGTAAAGAGCAGCAGATAATCATCACCGCCCTGGAGCTGCAATCGGCGCTGCTCCTGCTCACTGCAACCGGCCAGCAACGCTGAATGCAACGGCAAGGCGCCTTCCTGCAAGCAGGCCCCCAGATCACCGGATGCGGCCAGGATATGCCCCAGATCCGCCAGCACCCCGTCAGAAATATCAATGCACGCGGTGGCGCGGCCACGCAGGGCCAACCCCAGACTGAGCTGCGGAGAGGGGCGCCGGAAGTGATCAATGGCAGCACCGCTGCGCTTCCCCTGCTGCCATTGCTGCAGCCCCAGCAGCCCGGCGCCGGTCACCCCACCCACACAGATGCGATCGCCAACCTGCGCGCCATCACGGCGCAGGGCCTGCCCCGGTGGCACCGCGCCGGTGGCCTGAATGGAAACGGACAGCGGTCCCCGGGTCACATCCCCGCCCACCAGGGAAATACCAGCACGGTCCGCCAGCGCAAACAGGCCATCGGCAAACCCGGCCAGCCAGGCCTCATCCACATCGGGCAGGGTCAGCGAGAGCAGGAACCAGAGAGGATCCGCGCCCATGGCCGCCAGGTCCGACAGGTTCACTGCCAGGCAGCGGTAGCCCACATCCGCGGCATCCATGTCGGCGGGAAAATGGCGACCTTCCAGGCTGGTGTCCTGGGTCATCACCAATTGCTGGCCAGCGGGAGGAATCAGGATCGCGGCATCATCACCGGGGCCGAGCACCACGCCGGCATCCTGCCCGTGGTGGCCATGGCGATGAAAATAGCGCCGGATCAGGGAAAACTCATCCAGCGTGTGCGACGTGGGGGAAGCTGTCATGGGAGAAGCATAGCGCGCAGGGGGCCCTGCGCGCACCCGCTCAATCGCGGAAAGGACGTTCGGACGCTTCCTGGTAGCGCAGCTTGCGCGCCAGCTTGTCGAGTACGCCGTTGACGTACTTAAAGGAATCGTCGGCACCGAACACCTTGGCCAGTTCGATACCTTCGTTGATCACCACGCGGTAGGGCACATCCAGCCGCTCTTTGAGCTCGAAGGCGCCCAGCCGCAGGATCGCTTTCTCGATCTGGGAGAGCTCTTCCACCCGACGATCGAGAAAAGGCGTCAGCAGCTCGTCCAGCTCTTTCACCTGGGCCGGTACCCCGTGCAGCAGGTCATGGAAGTACTCACGATCTGCCTTGGCAAAATCCTGGTTGGCCAGGAACTGGGCTTCGATGTCGCTCACGGCGGCACCGGCCAGCTGCCACTGATACAGGGCCTGCATGGTGAATCGGCGCGCCTTGCGGCGGGCACTGGGTGTAGAAGGATTGTTCATGCTGCCTCAACGTCAGGAAGTGGTGCGGGACGCCTGCGCCCCGCGCCGCGTCCCGAATAATTACAGTGCCTTAAACAGGGAAACCATTTCCAGCGCGCTCATGGCCGCTTCAGCCCCCTTGTTTCCGGCCTTGGTACCGGAACGTTCGATGGCCTGTTCGATGGTATCCACGGTCAGCACACCGAAGACCACCGGCACACCAGTGGCATTCTGCACACCGGCAATGCCCTTGGCGGCTTCGCCGGCCACATATTCAAAGTGGGCGGTGCCGCCACGAATCACCGCACCCAGGGTAATTACCGCGTCGTAATCACGCTTTTCGATAATCTTCTTCACCGCCACCGGCAATTCCCAGGCACCGGGGACCCGGATGATCTCGATGTCATCCGCGCTGACGCCGTGACGCACCAGTGCATCCACCGCGCCTTCCAGCAGGGCTTCCACCACAAAACTGTTGAAACGGGCCACGACGATGCCGTAACGACCGCCCACATTGTTCAGAGTGCCTTCCAGGGTTTTGATGTTTTGCATGCTTGCCTTCCTGTCAGTGCCGGTGGCGCAAGGCGACCGACGCAGTATTTAACGTGCTGTCGAACGTCCGATCTCAGACGTTCGACTCGCTTAACTATCCGCTTCCACGTACTCGGTGATTTCCAGATCGAAGCCACTGAGCGCGTTGAACTTCATCGGCGAGCTGAGCAGGCGCATCTTGCGCACGCCCAGGGCCTTGAGGATCTGGGAGCCGGTGCCAATATTCCGGTAGGCACGGGATTCACCCTTGGGCTTGGCGGCGGTGCCGCCAAAGAAACTCTCCAGGCGCTCCACGGTGTCCTGGGATTCATAATCCTGGCCGAGAATAATCACCACACCGGCATCGGCCTCGGAAACGGCTTCCAGCACCCGATGCATGTTCCAGCCGGTGCGACCATTCATCTTGGCGCTCATCAGATCCCGCAACGGGTCCACCTGGTGCACCCGAACCGTCACTTCCCTGTCTTCGCTGATCTCGCCTTTCACCAGTGCCACATGGGTGAGCCCGTCCACGGTGTCGCGGAAAGCCACCAGACGAAAGTCGCCATACCAGGTATCCAGGGCATTATCGGATACCTGCTCAATGGTCTTCTCGTTCAGGGCGCGGTACTGAATCAGGTCCGCAATGGTGCCGATTTTCAGGTCATGTTCCTTGGCGAACACTTCCAGATCTTCCCGGCGAGCCATGGAGCCGTCTTCGTTCATCACCTCGCAGATCACCCCGGCAGGCTCGCAACCGGCCAGCATGGCCAGGTCACAGGACGCTTCGGTATGACCGGCGCGACGCAGCACGCCACCGGGCTCGGCCATCAACGGGAAGATGTGGCCAGGCTGCACAATGTCATAGGCGCGGGCATTGCGTGCCACGGCGGCCTGCACGGTGCGGGCGCGGTCCGCGGCGGAAATGCCGGTGGTCACCCCTTCACGGGCCTCGATGGACACGGTGAACTTGGTACCGAAACCACTGCCGTTGCTCTGCACCATCAACGGCAGCTCCAGCAGCTCGCAGCGCTCCCGGGACATGGGCATGCAGATCAGTCCACGGCCATACTTGGCCATGAAATTGATGGCCTCGGCGGTTACATGCTCGGCGGCCATGACCAGATCACCCTCGTTTTCCCGGTCTTCATCATCCATCAGGACGACCATCTTGCCCTGGCGAATGTCTTCGATCAGTTCTTCAATACTGTTGAGCTGCATAACTTCACTCGCTGTTGGAGTTGAAAGTCCAAAGTTTAAAGTTGAAAAGCGCGGCTGAGACGGCGACAACCAACGTCCAGCCCTGATCCGCGTTTCTACTTTCAACTTTTCACTTTCAACTGCCCTTCAAAAACCCGTTTTCGGCCAGAAATGCCATGGAGATACCCTCCGCATTCGGCTCGGCGGCCTTGTCGCCCAGCAACAGGCGCTCCAGATAGCGGGCTATGATATCAACTTCCAGGTTCACTGGCGTCCCCACCTGCCACTGACCAATGGTGGTCACATCCTGGGTATGGGGAATAATGTTCAGAGAGAACACCGCACCCGCCACGCTGTTCACCGTCAGGCTGATGCCATCCACGGTAATGGAGCCCTTGTGGGCGATGTAGCGGGCCAGCTCCGCCGGCGCCTCGATATCAATGCGCACCGAGCGGGCATCCTGCTTCATCTGCACGATCTTGCCCAGGCCGTCCACGTGGCCACTGACCAGGTGTCCGCCCAGCCGGGTGGTCGGTGTCAGCGCCTTTTCCAGGTTAACCTGGCTGCCCACAGCAATCTGCTTGAGAGAAGTCAGCGACAGGGTTTCACCGGACACATCTGCCTCGAAAGCACCGCCGGGCAGGGCCGTGGCGGTCAGGCAGACGCCGTTGACGGCAATGGAGTCACCCAGCTGCACATCGGAAAAGTCCAGTGCGTCGCTCTTGATCAACAACGTCACGTCGCCCCCCTTGGGGGTCATGGCCGCGACCTGGCCCATGGCTTCAATAATGCCGGTAAACATGGAAAACCTCGTTATTTTTCACCGTAGGAGCGTCGCTGGCGGCGCGATCACCGACGCTCCTACGGTGAAAAATAACGAGGTTTTCCATGTTTACC
>NZ_LWEJ01000029.1:0-5365 GCF_001635525.1 Alcanivorax sp. HI0007 | reverse complement strand
TACCTGTCTGATGGAGGGATGCGTAGCCGCGGCAAAGTGTAAAGGTGGATCCACTACACTGGCTCTGCCCCTCACCGGTTCATGTGACCGTTTCCTTGAGTCCTTTCAGCAGGTTAGCTGGTTACTTGCCTATGCTACACTGCATCGAAGTCCGGCACTGTTGCGTTTTGGAGAATCTATGCAAATTCCCGCTTTTGCCAAGGCCCGCGTTCTTGTGGCTGGCGATGTCATGCTCGATCGTTACTGGCACGGCCCGACCGGGCGTATTTCGCCGGAAGCGCCGGTACCTGTTGTGCGGGTAACCGAGTTGGAAGACCGGCCCGGCGGGGCCGCCAATGTGGCCCTCAATATGGCTGCGCTGGGCGCCCGTGCCGAGCTGGTGGGAATTACCGGTGATGATGAGGCCGCTGCGATTCTGGAAGAGCGGCTTGGTGCGGCGGAAGTGGGTTGTCACTTTCAGAAAATCGACGGTTTGCCGACGATTACCAAGTTGCGGGTGATCAGCCGCCAGCAGCAGTTGCTGCGCCTGGATTTCGAGGAAGCCTTCCATGACCAGGACCCGGCGCCCTTCGCCGACAGGGTGAAAGACCAGCTGGTCCATTGCGGTGCTCTGGTTCTCTCCGATTACGCCAAAGGGGCCTTGCGTGATTGCCCGGGACTGATTGCCCTGGCCCGGGAGGCCGGTGTCCCGGTCCTGGTGGATCCCAAGGGTACCGATTTCCGTCATTACCGTGGCGCTACCTTGCTGACGCCCAATCTCAGCGAGTTCGAAGCTGTGGCGGGGAAGGTCAAGGATGAACAGGATCTGATCGCCAAGGGCCAGCAACTGATCCGGGATCTGGACCTGCAGGCCCTGCTGGTGACCCGCAGCGAAAAGGGGATGACCCTGTTGCGCGATGGTCAGCCGGAGCTGCATCTGCCTGCCCGAGCCCGCGAGGTATTCGATGTGACCGGCGCCGGGGATACCGTGATATCGGTGTTGGCGGTGTCTCTGGCTGCCGGTGCAGATATGGCGGACGCGGTGGCGCTGGCCAATATCGCCGCGGGTATCGTGGTCGGCAAGCTGGGCACTGCCGTGGTGTCTGCCCCGGAGTTGCGTCGGGCGGTGCATCAGGAAGGGGGGCTGGGCCGCGGGGTGATGACTGAAGAGCAGTTACTGATCGCCATTGAGGATGCCCGGGCCCAGGGGGAGAGGATTGTTTTCACCAATGGCTGCTTCGACATCATCCACGCGGGCCATGTGGGCTATCTGGATTCTGCACGACGCCAGGGCGATCGCCTGGTGCTGGCAGTGAACGGCGACGAATCCATCCGTCGCCTGAAAGGCCCTGGCCGCCCCATCAATCCCCTGGAGCGCCGCATGGCGGTGCTTGCTGCCCTTGAGGTAGTGGACTGGGTAGTGCCCTTCGACACCGACACCCCCGAACCGCTGCTGGAGGCCATCAAGCCGGATGTGCTGGTAAAAGGCGGCGATTACAGTGTGGATCAGGTGGTCGGCCATGAGTTTGTGCAGGGCTATGGCGGTGAGGTGAAGGTGCTGGATTTTATCGACGATATCTCGACGACCAAGATCGTCGAACGAATTCGGCAGGACTGATCGTTCTACGAAGCCTCTGTAGGAGCGCCGCTTGAGGCGCGAAACGAGCGTCAGCGAGTAACGGGTTTCGAAAGGTAAAACCCTCTCGGTCGGATGTGTTGGTTTCAAATCGCGTTTCTGGGTAATCAGAAACGGTGTTTTTCGCGCCCCAAGCGGCGCTCCTACGGCCCGTCCCTGGCCTCTTTGCGATGGCGGGCGGGCGTCTTTCCTGTCCACCGCTCAAAGGCCCGAACAAAAGCCGCCGATTCGCTGTAACCCAGCAATTCGGCGATTTCGGCCACGCTGCGTCCGGAGTCGGCCAGGTAGCGCCTGGCTTTATCGGCTTTCACCTGATCCACCAGTCCCTGAAAGGGGCGGTTCTCCTTGCTCAGCTGACGGCGAAAGGTGCGCTCGGGAATACCGAAGGCCCGGGACACCTGTTCTGCGGTGGGAAAAGTGCGAACGAACAGGTTGAGGTAGGCGGTGACCCGGTCTCCCAGATGATCGGTGGGGGGCTCCCGGCGGGCCAGCATGGCCTCGCATTGTTCCCGGTACATGTCCTGGGCCATCTTGTTGTAGCCGGGCATGCGCAAGGCCATGTCCTGGTTGCGGATTACCGCCTTGCAATAGGGTTGGTCGTAGTGCACCGGGCAGCCGAAATAATCCTCAAATATCCGGGCATGGTCCGGTCTGGGGTAGGGCATCCACACTTCCAACGGTTTCAGATGCAGGTTCAGTTGGGTCTGGATATCGTTGATCAGCTTGAAGGTGCCCACCATATCCCGGTCGATCAGGATGCGGCTCACCTCCGGGGGCAGGGGGATGGGATGCAGCTCCAGAGCGGTGGTGGTGTCACCGGGAATCAGGGCGATTTCCCCGTACAGGTAGGTCAGCGCCTGATACCTCACCCCGAACTGGAAGCCCTGAAAGGCCGTTTCGCTGGTCATCAGTAACATGGCCAGCTGCCCGTAGCCGGCAAAGCCGAAGCGGCTGCCCATCTCGAAGCCCAGCAGCGGGTCGTCCACCCGGGGCAGCAATTCGGTAAAGATCAGTAGTTCCCGGTCCCGGCCGATTTCGCTGTTCGGGTCCAGCTTGTTGCGGTCCAGGCCATGCTTTGCCAAAACGGGCGCACAGTCGATCCCCTTCTCGTCTTCGAGCAGGTCGATGGTGTAGATGAGGGCGAGGATCGAGCGTTCAGACATGGCCGGAATTATCAATTTTCCAGTCAGGTTAACATGTATTCACTGACGATGGACAAGGCTAGAGTGTTGTCATCAAGGAGCCCATGAGCATCCCAGGAGAATACCAATGACAAGTCAGGCCAAGATCAATGTGAAAACCCGCCGCGTCAAAGTGGCCATCGTCGGTGGTGGCTTTGGTGGCATGTGCATGGCCATTAAATTGCGTGAGGCCGGCATTGATGATTTTCTGCTGCTGGAAAAAGGCAGCGGCATAGGCGGTACCTGGTACCACAACAGCTACCCCGGTGCGGCCTGCGACGTGCAGTCACACATGTATTCCTTCTCGTTTGAGGGTAACCCGGAGTGGAGCCATCGCTACAGTGGCCAGCAGGAAATTCACAATTACATCCAGGGCGTGAGCGACAAACATGCGCTGCGTCAGTACACCCGTTTCAATGCGGAAGTGACCGGAGCCCGTTTTGATGACCGGGCAGCCCTGTGGACCCTGGACCTGGCGGATGGCTCCCAGGTGATCTGTCAGCACTGGGTGCTGGCCAGTGGTCCCCTGCACGTGCCGTCGTTCCCCAATTTCAAGGGCATGGACACCTTCAAGGGCAAGATCATTCACTCGGCCCAGTGGGACCATGACTATGACATGGCCGGCAAGAAGGTGGTGTCCATTGGTACCGGGGCCAGCGCGATCCAGTATGTGCCCCACGTGGCCAAGGAGGCGGGTCATCTGACGGTGGTGCAGCGCACCCCGCCGTGGATCATTCCCCGGGACGAGCGCGCCTATTCCGGCCTGAGCAAATGGATCTTCCGTCGCTTCCCGGCCCTGCGCAAACTCCACCGCCTGCGCCTCTACCTGAGCAATGAAGCCCGGGTACTGCCGATTTTCAATCCGCGCCTGGCCAAGCTGGCCGAGCCGGCGCTGAAGGCCTTCATCCATTACCAGGTGAAGGACAAGGAGACCGCCCGCAAGCTGGTGCCGAACTACACCCTGGGCTGCAAGCGCATCCTGATTTCCAACAACTACTACCCCACCTTTAACCGCGACAACGTGGAACTGGTGACGGAAGGTGTGAAGGAAATCCGCGAGAACAGCATCGTGTTCAGTGATGGCACCGAACAGCAGGCCGACTGCATCGTGCTGGGTACCGGTTTCATCGTGGATCCGCGCATCTACATGAAGGATTTCGAGATCACGGGTCTGCCGGGCCATCGCCTGCAGGATGACTGGAAAGACGCCGCTGAGGCCTACCTGGGTACCACCGTCAGCGGTTATCCGAACATGTTCCAGCTGGTAGGGCCGAACACCGGCCTGGGTCACAACTCCATCATTTTCATGATCGAAAGCCAGGTCCGTTACATCATGGATGCCATCACCAAGCTGGATAAGCGCGGCGATGCCTGGCTGGATGTGAAGCAGGACGTGCAGGACCGTTATAACGCCAAGCTGCAGGATGAGCTGAAAGGCACCATCTGGCAGACCGGCGGCTGCATGAGCTGGTACCAGCAGGCCGATGGCCGCAACACGGCACTGTGGCCCCATGCCACCTTCCAGTTCATGGCCCGCACCTGGACCGTGAACATGAAGGACTACGATTGGCAGCCGGCCACCGAGCAAGTGACTGCGGGCGCAGAGTCGGCCAGGGCTGTATAGCGGTCAGTGGCGATTTCGTCTTGTGAGCAAGGCCCCAACGGTGGTTTTCATGCTGTTGGAGCCTTGCTGGCAAGGCGAAGATTATTGGTTGCAGGTTGCTGGCGGGCGCTTCTGATAACGCTGGAACGCTTCGTTCATTCGCGCTTGCAGTTCCTCGATTCGCGATTCGTGGTTTGGGTGGGTGGAAAGAAACTCCAAGGGTTGCCCGCCCCCTGCAGCGGCCATATTGCGCCACAGTTGCGTGCTCTCCCGCGGATCGAAGCCGGCACTGGCCATCAGTTCCAGCCCCATCACATCCGCCTCTTCCTCATGGGTGCGGCTGAAAGGCAGGGCAATGCCGAGATGGGCGCCCAGGCCCAGCGCCTGAATAATGCGTTCGCTGTCCGCATCCCCCTCACTGAACAGCCCCACCAGAAGCAACAGTGCCTTGATCCCCAGTTCCTGGGTGAGCCGTTCATTGCCGTGCTGGGCCAGCACATGGGCCACTTCATGGCCGATCACTGCGGCGAGCTGGGCATCATTGACCGCCACTTTCAGCAGCCCCTGGTTGACCCCGATCTTGCCGCCGGGCAGGGCGAAAGCGTTGGGAGTGGGGTCGTCGAACAGCACGATTTCCCAGGTTTCCGGCATGGGGATGCCGGGAAAGCGGTCGCCCACCACCAGCAGGATCTCCCGGGCGATACACTGCACCCGGGCATTACTGTCGGCATCCTGGCTCACGGGGATCTGCTGCTGCATCTGCAGAAAGGCCTGGCTGCCAAACTGGGCCATCATGGAGGGCGGTATCAGAGCCAGCTGATCGCGACCGGTGGGAGTCTTGTCGCAGCCGCTGACCAGCAGCGAGGCGGCGATGATGAGAAGACGTATTAGCATGGACTATCCTGCGGTGTGTGCATTGACAGGATAAGGGGGACGCGCGGAGGGGGGTAGTCCCTTGAGTGCATG
>NZ_LWEJ01000028.1:0-6458 GCF_001635525.1 Alcanivorax sp. HI0007 | reverse complement strand
GAAAACAGGTCCAGAGACACTTCCCGCTTTTCCAGCTGCGGCAGGTGATCCGCCCCCTTGATCAGCGTGAACTGGGCATTGGGACACTTTTCGGCAAAAGAGGCGTTTTCCCAGGGCAGGGTAAAGCTGTCGAACTCGCCGGTAGTCACCAGGGTGTCGCATTCCGGATACCCCAGCAGCCCTTCCACAGACAACAGACGCCGCCCGTTGATCTTGTAGCGCTCCCGCTCATTGTCGGATAGCTGCTTCATCTGCCGGTAGAACAGCTTGCGGGCCGTGGGCGTAATGCCGGTTTCCTTCATCTTGTCGTAGTTGACCAGGTAGAGCACCACCGCCTGGCTGAATTCATCCATGCGTCCCTGTTCTAGGACACGCACGGATTCTTCCACCAGCATGCGCCAGCTCTTGCGCGGACGGGTAACAATACCCGCCACAATCAGCTTGTCGGTGGCCCGGGGGTACTTGTAGGCAAAGGTGCTGGCAACGGCGGACCCCAGCGACAGGCCCATCAGGTGGACTTTCTCGAGGCTGGACTGGCAAGTGAATTCGTACAGCAGGTCCGCCAGATCCTCCATGCTCAAATCCGGGGCAATCTGGGTGTTATTGCCCAGAGAGGGCAGATCCACCAGCACCACCGGGAAATCCTGGTAGATACGCTCAACACAGTACTTGTAGGAAGTGAAGTTCTGGAAGGCGCCGCCCACCACCAGCAACGGCGGTTTGTGGGCATTATCCGGATGCGAGAACGCCAGGTAATCAATACGCCATTGGCCCACCCAGAGTTGAAACGGGGCAGCTTTAATGGCGGAGCGGGTGTATTCCTGGTAGCGAATGGCCATAAGTCTCTGGCTCCGTTCAAGTTTTTCTTGTTGTATCGGCTACCCTTAACCGGCAGGATGAGGCAGTCCGTGTTACGCCACACAAACGGTACATTCGTACCACAAAATCAATAATTTAGGCCTACTTGTGTAGCAAAGGTTTTCAATTCTTCACCATTTGTGTGCAAGCGTAAAGGACCGGTTGTCGTTATAATGCCGCTCTTGACCACTTTTTTCAGCTTTGAGAACTATGGATATCCAGCAATATATGCAACGCCTTGGCGAGCAGGCCCGCGCGGCTTCACGGGCCATGGCCCGCGCCAGCTCCGGAGACAAGGACAAGGCCCTGGCCGCCATCGCCAGCGCCTTGCGCAGCCACCGCAATGCCGTGCTGCACGCCAACCAGCAGGATCTGGACAACGGCCGCAATAACGGCCTGGATGCCGCCCTGCTCGACCGTCTGGAACTCACCCCGGCCCGTTTCGACGCCATGGTGGAGGGCCTGGAACAGATTATCGGTCTGGCCGATCCGGTCGGCGTGATCACCGATCTGGCCTATCGCCCGTCGGGTATCCAGGTGGGCAAGATGCGCGTTCCGCTGGGGGTCATCGGCATTATTTACGAGTCACGCCCCAACGTGACCATTGATGCGGCGGCCCTGTGCCTGAAATCCGGCAATGCGGCCATCCTGCGTGGCGGCTCCGAAGCCATCCATGCCAATCAGGCCATCGCCGAGTGCATCCGCGTGGGTCTGCGCGAAGCGGGCCTGCCGGACACCGCCGTGCAGGTGGTGGAAACCACTGACCGGGCGGCGGTGGGAGAACTGATTAGCCACCCCGAGTACGTGGATGTCATCGTCCCCCGTGGCGGCAAGGGCCTGATCGAGCGTATCAGCAACGACGCGCGGGTACCGGTGATCAAGCACCTGGACGGCAACTGCCATACCTACATTGATGACCAGGCGGACATCGCCAAGGCCATCAAGGTGGCCTACAACGCCAAGACCCAGCGCTACGGCACCTGCAACACCACCGAGACCCTGCTGGTGGCCAATGCCATCGCCCAGCAGGTCCTGCCGGAGCTGGCGGCCAAATACCGCGATGCCGGTGTCGAGTTGCGGGGCTGCGAGCAGGCTCGCAGCCTGGTGGACGGCATGCTGGAAGCGACCGAGACCGATTGGGGTGAAGAGTACCTGGCGCCGATCCTGGCGGTGAAGCTGGTCCGGGACCTGGACGAGGCGATCGCCCATATCAACCGCTACAGCTCCGGTCACACCGAAGCCATAGTGACGGAAAACTACACCCGGGCCCGGCAATTCCTCACCGAGGTGGATTCCAGCTCGGTGATGGTGAACGCCTCCACCCGGTTCGCCGATGGCTTTGAATACGGTCTGGGTGCGGAAATCGGTATCTCCACGGACAAGATTCATGCCCGTGGACCGGTGGGACTGGAAGGCCTGACCAGCCAGAAGTGGGTGGTGCTGGGCGACGGGCACATCCGCCAGTAGTGCGCCCCGCTCACGACACCACACCACTGGTGCTGTTCGGCGGCACCTTCGACCCCGTCCACCGGGCCCACATCAGTGCGGCCCGGTCGGTGTCCCGGGTGCTTGGCGAAGCCCCTGTGCATCTGCTTCCCAACTCAGTGCCACCCCACCGACCCCAGCCCCTGGCCAACGGTGAGCAGCGTCTGGCCATGCTAAAACTGGCCTGCAAAGGCCACCCACAGCTGATTCCGGACGACTGGGAATTGAAGCAATCCGGTCCCAGCTACAGCCTCCTGACCCTGCAACACTATCGCAAACAGATCGGTGAGCGGCCGCTGGTATTCATGATCGGCGCCGACAGTTTCGCCAATCTGCACCACTGGCATCACTGGCAGGACTACGCCGCCCTCTGTCACCTGGCCGTGGTGCCCCGCCCGGACAGCCCGCTGGCGGACGACCGGGTCCAGGCCGCTTTCCCGGAAGCCGACGCGGACAGTCTGGCAGGACAAGCCTTTGGCCTGAGGTTGATGCTACAGAGGCCGTTTCTGGACGTGTCCGCCACCGCCATTCGTCAGGCGCTGACGGAAAAAGGCGACTGCCCGGCCCTGGACCCGGCAGTTGTTGACCATATTCATCGCCACCATCTGTATAATGTGGCCAAATCCTCCTCCCCCGAATCAGACACGAGGCCTCATGAGCGCTGACACCCCGCTATTGCAACTGGTTATTGACGCACTGGAAGAAGTCAAAGCCCAGAACATTACCCAGCTGGACGTGCGTGAAATCACCAGTGTGGCCGATAACATGGTCATTGCCAGCGGCACCTCCAACCGCCATGTGAAGGCCCTGGCCGACAACGTGGTGGAAGCGGCCAAGAACGCCGGCCACGAGCCCCTGGGCAGCGAAGGCCAGGACACCGGCGAGTGGATACTGGTGGATCTGGGCGACGTGATCGTGCATCTGATGCTGCCCGCCACCCGCGAGTTCTACGACCTGGAACGTCTGTGGCGTAATCCCCAGCATCACCCGGACCGCGAAACCAAAGAATAATGCGACTGTTCCTGCTGGCGGTGGGTACCCGCATGCCCACCTGGGTCACCGAGGGCTTTGCCGAGTACCAGAAACGCATGCCTCCGGACATGCGTCTGGAACTGGAGGAAATCCCCCTGCCCAAACGGACCAAAGGAGACACCGCCAACCAGATACGCAACGAAGCCGACGCCATCCGCAAACGCCTGGAAAAATATCCGGGTGCCAAGGTCGTGGCGCTGGAGGTTAACGGGCGAGCGCTGGACACCCCTGCACTCAGCCGTAAACTGGGTGAACTGAAAGATCTGGGCCAGGATCTGGTCCTTTTGGTAGGGGGGCCGGATGGACTCTGCCCACAACTGTCCGCCAGTGCCCACGAGCGCTGGAGCCTGTCGACCCTGACCCTGCCCCACCCGCTGGTGCGGGTTCTGCTGGCCGAGCAGCTTTACCGGGGCTGGACGCTGCTTACCGGGCACCCCTATCATCGCTGACCTTTGCCCCCTGACGCAGACGCCACCATGCGCCGACCATTAACACTGAAAGACCACCACCAAGAACAGCGCATCTTCAGCGTGCGTCTGGTCGTGGCTGTCTTTCTGGTGTTGTTGCTGACGCTGATCCTGATCAGCCGGATGATCTGGCTGCAGGTCATCCAGCACAGCCGCTATACCACTCTCAGCGATAAAAACCGGGTACAGGTGATTGCTGTTTCACCGCCTCGCGGTCTGATCACCGACCGTGACGGCGTCATCCTGGCGGAAAACAGACCGGATTTTTCCCTGGAAATCGTCATCGAGCAGGCCACGGATCTGGATGCGCTGATCGAAGATCTGGGCACCATGGTGGCGCTTGACGACAGTGATCTGGAACGGTTCCACAAACGCAGGCAGACCGCCAGACGCCCCTGGGAACCCATTCCCATGCGCGCTCGACTCACGGAAGAGGAAATCGCCCGGTTGGCAGTCAACCAACATCGGTTGCCCGGCATTCGTATCTCCGCCAACCCGATTCGCCATTATCCCCACGGCGATGCCCTGTCCCACGTGATTGGCTACGTGAACCGCATCAACAGCCAGGACCTGGAAGCCATGACGCTGAACGAGCAGCGCGATTATGCCGGCACCCATTTCTATGGCCGCAGCGGGGTTGAGCGTTTTTACGAAGATCGTCTGCATGGTCAGGTGGGCTATCGTCAGGTAGAAACCAACGCCCGGGGACGGATTCTGCGCGTGCTTGAGGAACAGCCCCCGATTCCCGGCGAAGACATGCGCCTGCGAATTTCCATGCGTGTTCAGGAAGCCGCCAACAAAGCCCTGGGCGACCGCCGTGGGGCCGTGGTGGCAATTGATCCCCGCGATGGCAGTGTCCTGGCCTTTGTCAGCAAGCCCGGCTTTGACCCCAATCTGTTCGTCACCGGTATTTCCCACAAAGATTACTCGGCCTATCAGAGCGACCCGGACAACCCGTTGTTCAACCGGGCCCTGCAGGGCCGCTATCCCCCCGGTTCAACCATCAAACCCATGCTGGGTCTGGCCGGGCTCGACGCCGGCGTCACCAACTGGCAGCGCACCATCTCCGACCCGGGCTACTATCAACTGGAAAACAACCCCCATCGCTACCGGGACTGGAAACGTTGGGGCCATGGCCGGGTGGATATGCACAAGGCCGTTGTACAATCCTGCGATACCTATTTCTACGATATGGGTTTCAAGCTGGGCATCGCCCGCATGCATGAGTACATGACCAAGTTCTCGCTGGGCCAGCCCACAGGCATCGACCTTTACAACGAATCCCGCGGCGTCATGCCCTCCAAGGAGTGGAAGCGCGCCTACCGCAACAGCGCCTGGTTCCATGGCGACACCATCAACGCCAGCATTGGCCAGGGCTTTGTGCTGGCCACCCCATTGCAACTGGCCACTGCCACAGCGATTACCGCCTCCCACGGGAAGCAGATAGTCCCCACCCTGGGTGGAGAAACACACCCGGTGGAGCGTGACGATATCGTCCTCAAGAATGAAAGCGACTGGGAGAAAATGACCGAGGCCATGGTGGCCGTGACTGGCCCCAAGGGAACCGCTCGGGTGATGGCGGTGGATGCCCAGTATCCCATCGCTGCCAAGTCCGGTACCGCCCAGGTCTTTTCGGTGGGCCAGGATGAGACCTACAACGAAGAAGAGCTGGCAGAGCGAATGCTCGACCATGCACTGATGGTCTCTTTTGCGCCGGCGGAAACACCCGCCATCGCCGTGGCGGTGTTGATCGAAAACGGCCGCCATGGCGGTTCCGTGGCAGGGCCGGTGGCCCGCCAGGTTATGGATGCCTGGTTACTGGATGACAATGGCCAACTGGACGTACCGCCGGTATTCCAGGAATTCCTGCCCGTTCCCACCGAGGTTTCGCCATGAGCCAGCGCGAATATATCCGTCAGATGCCGGGCCAGACCGGAGCCACACTGTCTCCGGGGCTGGCCATGCGACTGCACCTGGATGCCCCCTTGCTGGCGGGCTTGATGGTATTGATGCTTGGTGGCCTGGCTGTCCTTTACAGTGCCGGCGACGAAAGCATGGAGATGGTCGTGCGCCAGTGCATCCGTTTTGGCGCCGGACTCACCGCGCTGTTCCTGCTGGCCCAGATTCCTCCGCGCAGTTACCGGTTCTGGGCCCCGTTTCTTTATACCGCCGGCCTGTTTCTGCTGGTGTTGGTACTGGTGGCCGGCACGGAAGCCAAAGGCGCCCAGCGTTGGCTCAGCATTCCCGGCATCGGCCGCTTCCAGCCCGCTGAAGCCATGAAACTGGCGGTGCCCGCCATGGTCGCCTGGTACTTCAGTGAACGCACCCTGCCACCCAAGCTCATGGATGTACTGGTTGCCCTGGCATTGCTGGGAATCCCCGCCGCCCTGATCGGCATGCAGCCGGATCTGGGTACCGCCATCCTGATTGCCGCCAGCGGGCTGGTAGTGCTGTTCATGGCCGGGCTGTCCTGGCGATTGATCGCCGTGGCCGTACTGCTGGTGGTCACCGCCGCGCCGCTGATGTACTTCTTTGTCATGCACGACTACCAGCGCAACCGGGTGGACACCTTCCTGAACCCGGAAGCCGACCCGCGGGGTACCGGCTGGAACATTA
>NZ_LWEJ01000027.1:0-3185 GCF_001635525.1 Alcanivorax sp. HI0007 | reverse complement strand
AGCACGAGTACGATCTGGGTGATGGCTATGGCCATGTGGCCCTGGCGGTGGACGACGTGTACGCTGCTTGTGAACGTATTCGCCAACGGGGTGGGCGCATTACCCGCGAACCCGGCCCCATGAAACATGGCAGTACCATTCTGGCCTTTGTGGAAGACCCGGATGGTTACAAGATCGAACTGCTGGAAAGGGACTGATGGGCTCTCCAATGGCAACCAAGGTCACCGTCGGCTGGCGGGAATGGGCAAGCTTGCCCGAACTGGACATCGAAGCCATCAAGGTCAAGGTGGACACCGGGGCGCGGACGTCGGCGCTGCATGCTTTTCAGGTGGAAAGCTTTATGCGCGATGGACAGGAATGGGTTCGTTTTTCTATCCATCCGATTCAGGGGCAGGACCAGGTCAGCCATTGTGAAGCGCCGGTACTGGACCGTCGGGTGGTGACTGACTCCGGTGGTCACAAGGAAGAGCGCCCGGTGATCTGCACCGATATTGAACTGGGTGGCCGCCGCTGGCCCATCGAGATCACTCTGACCGACCGTGAAAACATGATATTCCGTATGCTGTTGGGACGCACCGCCATGGGCGAGATCATTGTCGATCCCACGGCATCTTTTTTATTAGGTGGAAACAAAGAGCAACCATGAAAATTGCCATTCTTTCGAGAAACAAGCGACTGTACTCCACGCGCCGACTGGTGGAAGCGGGCGAGGCTGCCGGTCATGAAATGCATGTGATCGATACCCTGCGTTGCTATATGAGCATGGTGGCACACAAGCCGGAGATTCATTTCAAGGGCGAAGTCCTGGAAGGCTTTGATGCGGTGATCCCGCGGATCGGTGCCTCCATCACCCAGTACGGTACGGCAGTATTGCGCCAGTTCGAAATGATGGGCGTCTTCCCGGTCAATGAATCCGTGGCCATTTCCCGGTCCCGGGACAAGCTGCGTTCCCTGCAGCTGCTGTCGCGCAAGGGCGTGGGCCTGCCGATCACCGGTTTTGCCCACTCTCCGGATGACATTCCCGATCTGATCAACATGGTTCGCGGTGCGCCACTGGTGATCAAGATGCTGGAAGGCACCCAGGGTATTGGTGTGGTGCTGGCGGAAACCCGCAAGGCGGCGGAATCGGTGATCGAGGCCTTCATGGGGCTGAATGTGTCGGTGATGGTCCAGGAATACATCAAGGAAGCCGGCGGCGCCGATATCCGCTGTTTCGTGGTGGGCGGCAAGGTGATTGCGGCCATGAAACGTCAGGCCGCGCCCGGCGAGTTCCGTTCCAACCTGCACCGTGGTGGCAGCGCCAGCCTGATCCGCATTACCCCGGAAGAGCGCGCCACGGCCGTGCGGGCCGCTCGTATCATGGGCCTGAATGTGGCCGGGGTGGACATCCTGCGTTCCAACCACGGCCCCGTGGTCATGGAAGTGAACTCCTCGCCGGGCCTGGAAGGCATCGAAACCGCCACCGGCAAAGATGTGGCGGGGATGATCATGAAGTTCATCGAAAAGGATGCGCGCCCCTACCGGACCCAGACCAAGGGGTCAGGCTGAACCGACGCCTCGCAGGAGCCGTGCTTGAGGGTTGCAGCTCGCAGTCTCGGGTCGGCGTCCCGGGGGGAGCCGTTAGTGTGGTTGGGTCTGCAAGGTAGAGAAAAACAGAATGAAAAACAGCAAAGAACCGAAAAACACCCCTTTTGAACTGGATGGCGTGACGGTAGCGCCCGGTACCCGGGCCAAAGTGGAATTGCCGCTGGCGCAGCTTTATACCCAGACGCCCTTGAATGTTCCCATCCATGTGATCAATGGACGCAGACCCGGCCCGGTGCTGATGGTCAGCGCGGCCATTCACGGGGATGAGCTCAATGGCGTGGAAATCATCCGTCGCCTGCTGCGTCACTCTGCCCTGAAAAGCCTTAATGGCACCTTGCTGGCAGTGCCGGTAGTGAACGTGTTTGGTTTCATTCACAAGACCCGCTATCTGCCGGACCGGCGTGATCTGAACCGCTGTTTCCCCGGCTCGGAAACCGGCAGCCTGGGCGCGCGAATGGCCTGGCAATTCAAGAGTCAGGTGCTGGACCGAGCCACCCATGCGGTGGACCTGCACACCGGCGCGATTCACCGGGCCAACCTGCCGCAGATCCGCGCCGACCTGTCCAACGAGGATACCGCTGCCATGGCCAATGCCTTTGGCGTGCCGGTGGTGATCAATTCGGTGCTGGGCGAGGGCACGTTGCGGGAAGTGGCCGAGGCCCAGGGCATCCCGGTGATAACCTATGAAGCCGGTGAGGCATTGCGCTTCGAAGAATCCTGTATCCGGGCCGGTGTGAAAGGGGTGCTCAATATCATGCAGCACCTGGGCATGACCGGTAGTCGCCGCACCAAGGCGCCCACCGAACCCTATATTGCCCGCTCATCCAGCTGGGTTCGTGCAGAACGGGATGGGGTCTTCCTGTCGCTGGTGGCACTGGGGGCGTGGATCAAGAAGGGGGATCTGATCGGTCGTATTTCCAGCCCCTTTGGCGGGGAGGATGTGAATATCTTCGCGCCGGCTGCCGGCATCCTGGTGGGCCGTAATAACTTGCCCCTGGTGAATGAAGGGGAAGCGCTCTATCACATTGCCCGCTTCGAGGAAGTCAGCGAAGTGGCGCAGTCACTGGAAGTGTTTACCTCCGATATCGAAAAGGGCCCGACCCTGGCAGGTGAGCCGCCGATCGTCTGAGCGTCTCAACGGAAACGTGACCACACAAAAAAACGGGCCCTGGTGGCCCGTTTTGCTGTGGCTCGGCTTACGCCTTCTTGAGCTTTTTCTTCAGTTTCTTCAGCACAGATTCCTGCTTGTTGATCTTGGCCTTGCTCTGCTTGATGGCTTTTTTCAGCTTTTTCTTCTTGGACATGATGTCTCTCCATTTTCGCAAGTGATGGCCGAGCCCTCGGCTACTCGCCGGATGTCGACTCCTGGGCCTTGATAAAGTCACGAATAAACCGGCGGACTTCACGCGCGGCGCTGGTATCAAGCTCTTCGCAGAGCTCGATAAAGCGCAGACGTTCTTCGTCGTTGATGCGAACGATGAGCTGACTGTTCTTCTTGGCCTTGCCTTTTTTTGCCATACAGAGACACACCACAGGAAAACAGGCTGCATCGTCGCTGGAATATTAGCGACTTGCAAATAGACTATTGGCTATCTTAT
>NZ_LWEJ01000026.1:0-4952 GCF_001635525.1 Alcanivorax sp. HI0007 | reverse complement strand
TTCCTGTTGCTGGGCATGCATTACACCGTGCTGTTGGCGGTGCTGGTGGGGCTGTCGGTGGTGGTGCCCTATATCGGCGCCACCGTGGTGACACTGCCCGTGGCGGCGGCGGCCTATGTGCAGTTTGGCTGGAGCGGAGATTTTGCTCTGGTGATGGTGATTTACGGTGTGATCCAGTTTGTGGATGGCAATATTCTGGTGCCGTTGCTGTTTTCGGAAGCGGTGAATCTGCACCCGGTAGCGATTATTACCGCGATCCTGCTGTTCGGGGGGATGTGGGGATTATGGGGGGTATTCTTCGCTATTCCCCTGGCCACCTTGATCAAGGCGGTGATCAATGCCTGGCCCAGCCAGGGGGACTACCCGGACCCTGGGCCGACGGTGCAGGCCGATACATAGCGGCGTTACGCGAGGGGCGCGGCGGCGCCCCTTGCCGTGAAGCGGCTCCCTAGATTCCCAGTGCGTCCAGTTCTGCCAGCAGATCCTCGTGATGGCTCTTGGTTTTGAACTTGTCCATCACTTTCACCAGCTTGCCGTCCTTGCCGACAATAAAGGTGGTGCGGATCAGCCCCATGAATTCCTTGCCCATGAATTTTTTCATGCCCCAGCAACCGTACTTCTCGGCAACGGCATGATCTTCGTCGGAGAGCAGGGGGAAGTTCAGATCATGTTTGTCGATGAATTTGGGCAGCCGTGCCACCGGATCCGGACTGATGCCAAACACCACCACGCCACGTTTTTCCAGCTCGGCTTTGGTATCGCGGATACCGCAGGCCTGGGTGGTGCAGCCCGGGGTGAGTGCCTTGGGGTAAAAGAAAATGACCACCGGGTTCTTGCCTTTGAAGGATTTCAACTCAACCGGGTTGCCGTCCTGATCGGGCAGTTTGAAGTTGGGTGCCAGATTACCAATCTTGGGATGTGCCATATCGGGTCCGTTTCTCTTTCTGAGGTTGATGGTATAGCCGTCTGAGCGAGCCGTTCAGCGTTTCGGCGTCATGGTGGCGTCCAGGTTGCGCGCCTCACAGAAGTCCAGGAAGGCGTCGCGCAATTCGGCCACCGATTGTTCCGCGTTCATGCTCAGCACCAGGTGAAGGCTGAACATGCGGGTGCCGGTGTGAGGCGCCGCGTAGGTGCCGGTATGCAGATCATCGATATTGATGCTGCGGCGGGAAAAGAAATTGGCAATTTCGTGGACGATGCCCGGGTTATCCATGGCGACCACCTCTACCTCGTAGGGCAGGGCGCGGGCCTGCAGGTCGCGGGGGCGGGTACGCTTGAGGGTGATCAGCAGGTCCAGTTCGCCAGCCAGCTTGTCCCGGTCTGTTTCCAGCTGGTCCAGGGTCGCGTCGCTGCCGGACACCAGCATCAGCACGGCAAACTCACCGCCCAGCACCGTCATGCGAGAGTCGAGGATATTGCCGTTGTGCTCCAGCACCGCCCGGGACAGCGACTCCACAATACCCGGGCGGTCTGAACCCAGGGCCGAGATAACGATGAGTTGTTCCATGATGCGCTCCGCAGGCATTGTCTTGTTGGTATTTTGAGAGTGATGTGGTGAGAGTTTAGAGGTTTTCTGCGGGGTGTGCAGGGGGCTGAAGGCTTATCCTAGGCGCTGGGCCCCGAAGCAAAACCATGGCGGGGAGTGAGTGACAAGGTTCGAAAGGCAACACCGGGTTTGTCTTTTCGAAACTTGCACCGCGTGACTCGCTTCGGCCTGTTTGCGGTGGAGCGACCGTTTGATCTCGCTGGCTCGGTTTCGACAAAGGGCTTGCCGGGCGTCAGGCATCTGGCGTCCGGCGTTTTCGAGGTTTACCATAGCGCCCTTCGACGACAGGGTCCGGTGCACCGGAATAATCGCGATTGCGCCCGATTGGCGCAAAACAGGAGACAGGCATGATCCGTGGCAGCATTGTAGCGCTGGTAACCCCCATGCGCGCAGACGGAGCAGTGGACTGGGAGCGCTTGCGCGCCCTGGTGGACTGGCATGTGGAGCAGGGCACCCACGCCATCGTTGCGGTGGGCACCACGGGCGAATCCGCCACTCTGGGCTTTGAAGAGCACGATAGTGTGATCCGTGAAGTGGTGGCCGTGGCCAAGGGCCGCATACCGGTGATTGCCGGTACCGGCGCCAATAACACCGACGAAGCCATCCGCCTGACCCGTGATGCCAAGCGCGACGGTGCCGATGCCTGTCTGCTGGTGACCCCGTATTACAACAAGCCGCCCCAGGAAGGCCTCTACCAGCATTATCTGGCGGTGGCCCGGGCGGTGGATATCCCGCAGATTCTCTACAATGTGCCTGGCCGGACCGCCTGTGATCTGTTGCCGGAAACGGTTGAGCGACTCAGCAAGGTGCCCAATATCATCGGCATCAAGGAAGCCACGGGGAACCTGGAGCGCGCCCGGGAAATCCGCGAGCGCTGCGGCGATGATTTCATGCTCTATTCCGGGGACGATGCAACGGCCATGGATTTCATCCTGGCCGGCGGGCACGGTGACATCTCGGTAACCGCCAACGTGGCGCCGGCCAAGATGGCTGCCATGTGCGAAGCGGCCCTGGCTGGCGATGCGGATCAGGCCCGGGCACTGAATGCGGAACTTGAACCCCTGCACCGTGATCTGTTTATTGAAGCCAATCCGATTCCGGTGAAATGGGCACTGTATGAAATGGGCCTGATTGACCTTGGTATCCGCTTGCCGTTGGTACCGCTGTCAGAAGCGGCCCAGCCGCGATTGCGCGAGACCATGCGTCAATGCGGCCTGCTGGAGGTTAAATGAAGAATGCGGCGTTAACGCTCGCACTGTTGGTATCCGCCACATCCGGTTGTAGCTGGTTGCCGGATAGCAGCCTGAATTATCGTGATGCGCAGGTGCTGGAGCCCATGGAGGTTCCGGAAGATGGCGTATTCATCGGCGAGCAACCGCTTTATTCGGTGCCACGCCAGGAAGAACGACTGGTGGGCCGTGGTGAGGACGAGAAACGCTTTGCCGTTCCCAGACCGCCCCAGCTGGTGGTGCTGGGAAGCGCCGATGACGACGAGGCACAGCAGCCGGCGCCCAAGGATGCCTCATCCAAGGCGATTCTGGCCCGTGACGGGAACGGTTACCCGATCATCATGATGTCCACCCGCTTTGCCTGGGCCTGGGAATATGTGGGCGAGGCCCTGGGCAAGACGGACCTGAAGATCAGCGACCGGGATCGTGAAGTGGGCATTTATTATCTGAGAGTGCCCGAGCGCTACACCCTGGGAGCCAAGAGTGCCCAGCTGAAGCTGAGCCACACCACCAATGGCATCCAGGTGGCAGTGTTGAATGAAGAGGGGACTGCGCTGGTGGAAAAGACGCCCGGCCAGGCCATTCTCGAACGCATTTTTGACGAACTGAATTAAGCATCATGAAGTTGGCATCCCTGGGCAGTGGCAGCAAGGGCAACGCCACCCTGGTGGAAGCAGACGACACCCTGGTGTTGATCGACTGCGGGTTTACCGTCAAGGAAACCGAGCAGCGACTGGCCCGGCTGGGTCTGGCCTCAGATCAGCTCAGCGCGATTCTGGTAACCCACGAGCACGGTGATCATATTCGCAGTGCCGGGGCGCTGGCCCGCAAGACCGGTTGCCCGGTCTACAGCTCCTTCGGTACCGCGAGTGCGGTACAGGGCAAGCGCACCAGTCTGAGCGGCGCCAACTGGCAGGAAGTGCGACCGGGGCGCCCCTTTACCATTGGCGCCATGCAGGTTCTGCCGGTATTGGTACCCCATGATGCGCGTGAACCTTGCCAGTACCGCTTTAGCTGGCAGGGCCGAACGTTGGGTGTGCTCACGGATCTGGGGGCAATCACTCCCCATGTGGTGGAGGCCTACCAGGATTGCGATGCGCTGGTACTGGAATGCAACCATGATGCGCAGATGCTGGTTAACGGCCCTTATCCGCCGTCGTTGAAACGTCGTGTGGGTGGTATGTTGGGGCATCTGAGCAATGATCAGGCGGCGGCCTTGCTCCGTCAGGCCAATGTGGATCGCCTGCAGCATCTGGTGCTGTCGCATCTGAGCGAGCAGAACAACACGTCCCGGCATGCATTGGATGCCATTGAACAAGTGGTAACCCAGGGACGCGAACGAATTGGCGTTGCCAGCCAGACGGAAGGGTTTGGCTGGCTGCAAGTACATTAATACTGACCCGAATAAAGGCCTTTCCATGGAAAAACGCGACGAGTTGTATGCCGGCAAAGCCAAGTCTGTATACACCACCGATGACGCGGACAAACTGATCATGCTGTTCCGCGACGATACCTCGGCCTTTGACGGCAAGAAGAAAGAGGCACTGGCGCGTAAGGGAGCGGTGAACAACCAGTTCAATGCCGCCATCATGGAAAAGCTCAAGGCGGCCGGGATTCCCTGTCATTTCGAGAAGATGCTGTCACCGGTGGAGTCACTGGTGAAGAAGCTGGACATGATTCCGGTGGAATGCGTGGTGCGCAATATTGCCGCTGGCTCTATCTGCCGTCGTCTGGGGGTGGAAGAAGGCCTGGAACTGAATCCGCCCACCTTCGAATTCTTTCTCAAGAACGATGACCTGGGCGACCCCATGGTCAACGATTACCACATCCGCAGCTTTGGCTGGGCCACCGACGAGCAGGTGGCGCAAATGAAGACTCTCACCTTCCAGGTCAACGAAGTACTGAAGCAGCTGTTTCTGGATGGCGGCATGCTGTTGGTGGATTACAAACTGGAATTTGGCGTGTTTAATGGTGAGGTGCTGCTGGGCGATGAGTTCAGCCCGGACGGCTGCCGCTTGTGGGACAAGGACAGCCGGGAAAAGCTGGATAAAGACCGTTTCCGCCAGGGCCTGGGTGGCGTGGTGGAAGCCTATGAAGAAGTGGGACGCCGATTGGGGATGCAGTTTCAGTACTGATTCACGGCGTGCCGGTACAACTACACACTGAAGAATAATAAG
>NZ_LWEJ01000025.1:0-5630 GCF_001635525.1 Alcanivorax sp. HI0007 | reverse complement strand
GTGGGCCAGCCAGTGGTCGTTGTCGTCCCGGGTGCGGGCCATGGAGCTCTGCAGGTGAGCCAGGGCCTGCTCCAGGGCCGCATCGCCGTCGCTCAAGGTCATGATGGCGGCGCGCAGCCCAGGGTGGCGGTCGCGCAGATCGTTAAGCAGCTGCTCGGCGGCGGCGGTGGCCGTGCAGGGCAGTAGCAGGGCCAGATGCTGTTCATCATAGCGCGCCGCCACGTCACTGCGGCGGATGCGGTGAGCCACCCGGTTGGCCAGCTGGGGCAGTTCGTCGTGTCGGACCAACGCCAGGGTCAGCGGCGAGGAAATCCGGTCGTGCAGTGGCACCAGCCAGCCGGCGGTGCTGACCAGTGCCTCGCGGCTGATGAAATCCGTGTCCGGATCCCGCCAGGTGGCTTCCAGGGCCGCCCGTGCCAGGGCCTGGTTGCGCCAGATCATCAGCCCGAAATAGAGCATGCAGGCACTCAGGGCGATGACCAGGAACAGGCTTGCCGAGGCTGTTGGCGTGGTCACATAACTGAGCCGGATTGGTAACACGAAGGCCAGCACGATTTCCGCACCGGCCAGCATGATCAGAAAACGTTTGATGCCATGCAGCAGGCCGTTGCTGAGCACGGCGATAAACAGCAGCGCCATGGTGGGCGGCGGATTGCCCGGGTCCAGCAGCAGTACGATACCCAGGGTCAGCAGATCCAGGCCGGAAGCGAACGCATCGCCATTGGCCGGTCGCCAGAACACCAGTAACAACTGCAGGCCCACATAGGCGGCGAACAGCAGCCAGGGGGTGGCCTTGGGCAGGGTAAAAAAGAAGTTGTCCGCATGGTGGAAATAAATCACGGCCAGGGCGGCAAACAGGGCCCGGGCCAGGTACTGCATGATCACCACACCCTGATCCGAGGTGATACGGCTGGAAGTCGTCATGATTCATCGATCCCCGGTTATTTATGGAGCCTATGTTGCGTCAGGGCCTCTCCGGAATAAAGATGTCCGGCACGGGAATGTTGTTAAAAATGCGTTTTTTTGCCGATGTCATGGCCAAGGCCAATGGGCTCAGGCATAAAGAAGGCCATACCGTCCTGCAGTCATGAAGGAGTCACCGTGGATAACAGTGTCAACACGCCGCTGAGAGATGATGTGCGTTTGCTGGGGGATTTGCTGGGCCAGTGCCTGCGCCAGCAGGCCGGAGAGGATCTGTACCAGACCATCGAAACCATCCGTCAGGCCTCGGTAACCACCCGCGGAGAGCAGGGGGCGGCGCTGTCGTCCCTGCGCGATCTGTTGTCGCCCCTGGATGATGCCACCCTGCTGGAAGTGGCGCGGGCCTTTAGCCAGTTTCTCAACCTGAGCAACATTGCCGAGCAACACCACCGCGAACGTCTGCATCGCCAGCACCAGCGCTATCCCGGTGATCCCGGTGGAGATCAGGGGATTCGCGATGTGCTGCAGCGCCTGCAGGAGGAGCAGGTTCCCGGTGGAGTGATCGAAGGCACCCTGCGGGATCTGTCAGTGGAGCTGGTACTCACTGCCCACCCCACGGAAGTAACCCGCCGTACCCTGATCCGCAAGTACGACCAGATGGCGGATCTGCTCGGTGAACTGGACCGCCCTGACCTGACCGACGATGAACTGGCCTTTCGCAGGGAAAAGCTCTACCGCCTGATCCTGGCCGCCTGGAGCACCGATGAAATCCGCCGCGAACGGCCCACCCCGGTGGACGAGGCCAAGTGGGGCTTCGCCACCATTGAGCAGTCCCTGTGGCAGGCGGTACCGGAAATGGTTCGGCAACTGGAGCGGGAGCTGGCCGAGCAAGGGCTGCCACAGCCACCCGCGGACTGGGCGCCGGTGAGACTGGCCTCGTGGATGGGCGGGGACCGGGACGGCAACCCCAACGTGACCGCGCCGGTGACCCGGGAAGTGTTGCTGCTGGCCCGCTGGATGGCCGCTGACCTGTATCTGCGTGATGTGGAAAACCTGCTGGCGGACCTGTCCATGGAAACGGCCAGCGACGAGTTGCTGGCCGAAACCGGTCACAGCCACGAGCCCTATCGGGTGATTCTGCGCCAGGTGCGCCAGCGGCTGAAGTTGACCCGCCGGCAGATGGAAGCGCGGGTGGAAAACTTGCCGGTGCCGGAAGGCGAGGGGTTCCAGCGCCGCGAGGAGCTGTTGGCTCCCCTGCAACTGATCGACCGCTCCCTGCGTGCAGTCGGGCTGGGCGATATCGCCGATGGCGACCTGAAAAACACCCTGCGCCGGCTCAACTGCTTCGGCATTACCTTGCTCTGTCTGGATATCCGTCAGGAATCCACCCGTCATCGTGATGCGGTGGATGCGGTGACCCGCTATCTGCAGCTGGGCAGCTACGCCGACTGGCCGGAGGAGCGCAAGCAGGCCTTCCTGGTAGAGGAACTGCAGGCCCGTCGCCCGTTGATTGATGACGGCTTTTACCGCAGTGAGGAATGCAGCGACGAGGTGGCGGAAGTGCTGGCCACCTGTCGGGTGATTGCCGAGCAGGGCAGCGAAGGGCTGGGTGCCTATGTGATCTCCATGGCCCGGGCCCCCTCGGATGTGCTGGCGGTGATGCTGCTGCAGAAGATCGCCGGGGTCAGCGAGCCCATGCGCGTGGTGCCGTTGTTTGAAACCCTGGATGACCTGGACAACGCCGAGGACACCATGTCGGCCCTGTTGGCGGTGCCGTTCTATCGGCAGCGAGTGGCCGGGGGCCAGGAAGTGATGATCGGCTATTCCGACTCCGCCAAGGATGCGGGCTTTCTCGGTGCCGCCTGGGCCCAGTACCGCTCCCAGGAAAAACTCACCGCTCTGTTTGCCGAGCACAAGATTCCACTGACCTTGTTCCATGGCCGGGGTGGTTCCATCTCCCGGGGTGGCTCGCCCACCCGCATGGCGTTGCTGTCCCAGCCGCCGGGTTCGGTGGCCGGGCGCATTCGCGTCACCGAGCAGGGTGAGGTGATCCGCTTCAAATACGGTCGCCCGGCAGTGGCCGTGTTCAACTTGGCGCAATATGTGGCCGCCACCCTGGAAGCCACCCTGTTGCCCCCCCGGGCGGCGAAACCGCAATGGCGGGAACAGATGCAGACGCTCACCGACGTCTCCGTGGCCGGCTACCGCAGCGTGGTCCAGGAAGAGCCGGAGCTGGTGCGTTATCTGCGCACGGTTACCCCGGAGACCGAACTGTCCCGACTGGCCCTGGGCAGTCGCCCGGCACGGCGAAAAAAGGATGCCGGCATCAGCTCCCTGCGAGCCATCCCCTGGGTCTTTGCCTGGACGCAGATCCGCTTGATGCTGCCTGCCTGGCTGGGCACCGGGGCAGCGCTGGAGGCGGCTCAGGCAGACCCGGAACAGAATCGCACCGTGCAGGAAATGGTGGCGCAATGGCCGTTCTTCCAGGGTGTGGTGGACATGCTGGAAATGGTACTGGCCAAGGCCGATCTGCGCGTGGCGGCCTGGTACGAGCAGCGCCTGGCCGGGGAGGACGTTGATCTTGCCCGCCTGGGCGAGGTGTTACGCGAGCGGCTCACCGGCACGGTGAACGCCTTGTCTGCGCTCACTGGACGTGAAGACCTGCTGGACAACAACCCGGTGATGCGTTGGTCCATCCGTGTCCGCGACCCTTACACGGACCCTCTGCATCTTCTCCAGGCAGAACTGATGGCCCGCCTGCGTCAGCAAGACGGCGATAAAGTCCTGGAAAGTGCGTTGATGGTAACCATCGCCGGTATTGCAGCAGGGCTTCGCAACACGGGGTGAAAGCAGTGAACAGTTAATAGTGAATAGTTAACAGTGACGCGAATGGACGCGTCCCAAGCTGCAAGCGGAGAGGCCGCGCTCATACATTGGGCGCGGCCTCTCCGCTTTCTGATTCAGACATTTCTATTCCGCGCCGCTGTTAACTGTTCATTGTTCACTATTCACTATCTTCGAATGGCTGCCATCGCAAACCGGTCCCTTGGCGCTGTGCTTGCAGCCGCAGAAAAACACGATTTTGTCCCGTGGTGCGGTGTAGGCCACCGGGGTGATGCCGGTGCCTTTGTGGCTGCCATCACAGTAAGGCTGGTTGTCGCTGCGGCCGCAGGCACACCAGAATACCTTTTCCCCTTTCTTCACCGGCAACGGATAGGGAAACCGGGAAGCAATGACTGGCTTGTCCATAGGGTCTCCTTTTCACTTCCCGCCTTTGCGCGCGGCCTCATGCGTTTCAGCAACCACAGTGCCACTCCCGCGCAGCTATTAACTATCCATTATTAACTATTAATTGCTTTTAACCTTGTCGCACAACTGTCACTCAAACGTCACTACTGTGCCACGTCCACTGGCGAAACTGCCCGAAACTGCCAGTGGAGTACACTATGCTTGCGCAAGCCGCAGGAAAGATCAAAGCACTGAGCCCCCATTTAAGAGGGGCCCTGACCAAGCCGTTTACGGCCACTGCCGATATTCTCCGTTTCCCCCGGGACATGGCGGCGGATGCGGAAAATGCCGGGCGCTTCAGTGCCTACTTCACCCGCTCCCGACGGGAAATCATCAAGGTCCAGCGTTTGCGCTACCGTATTTTCTCCCAGGAATATGGTGCCAGCTTCAGCGCGCCTTTCGGACTGGACCGGGATCGCTTTGATAAACACTGTCTGCATCTGGTGGTACGCGACAACCACAGCGGTGAGATCGTGGGTTACACCCGGGTGCTGCCCGGTGAGCGCCTGCACCGCACCGGCGGCTTCTACTCCAGCGGCGAGTTTGATTTGTCCATGCTGCGTCATCTGGATGGCCGGGTAGCAGAGATTGGCCGCACCTGTATTCATCCCGCCCATCGTGGTGGCGCGGTAATTACCGTGCTGTGGGCCCGGCTGGCCCAGTACATGCTCGAAAACGATGTGCGTTACCTGCTGGGCTGCGCCAGCATTGCCCTGAGCGAGGGCTACAATGTGGCCGCCATTCAGCGGCGCATCAGTCAGCGCCACCTGAGTGATGCCACGCTGCGGGTCCAGCCGCACCTGCGCCTGGAGCGGCTGCCGGGCAGTGCCGACGACGACAACGTGAAAATGCCGCCGTTGCTCAAGGCCTACCTGCGCATGGGGGCCCGGGTCTGCGGCGAGCCCTGCTGGGACCCGGATTTCAATTGCCTGGATTTCTTCGTGTTGATGGCGGTGGATGATCTGCCCGCCCGTTATGTGCAGCATTTCTTGCAGCCCGCCCAAGCGGTTTGAGGGGCATCGAATAGAAATAGCGTCCGGTCCAGGCCGTTGGAGCCATGCTTGCATGGCGAATGAGGGGGAAGCATTGGGTGCTTACTGAAACCTTCGCTTTGCGAGCAAAGGTCCAACGGTTTTGGGGGCGTCTGATCTGGGTGGCAAACGCTTATGACTCTGGAAAGCAATGAACGATAGCGTCAGCGTCAGTCCTTATGAGGGCAGCGGCCTCTGGCCGCAACTGCGCAGGATGTTCCGGGTTGCCCGCATCGTGCTTTATCTGCTGTGGGGCTTTGTGTTGGCCTTTCTGCTGGGGGCCTTCTGGTCGCCTTACCGCCCCGTGGTGCTGGCGGCCAAACAGCGCTGGTGCCGTCGTTTTCTGGGTATCCTCGGCGTGGAGCTCACCGTCACCGGCAGCCCGGTCGA
>NZ_LWEJ01000024.1:0-28966 GCF_001635525.1 Alcanivorax sp. HI0007 | reverse complement strand
GCGGCCTCTTTGCTTTCGTATTCCTCAAGCATCCAACCGCGAAACTATTAATTATTCATTATTAACTATTAATTGCTTTTTTGTCCCCTTCAGCATTCCCCTTTCCGCTATCCTCCCTATCATGGTAAACACGCTGTCACCCATAACGGTGTGATCAACAATCAACCAAACCGAGGTTTATCATGAAAGTACGCCTGCTGCTGGCCGGTCTGGCTCTGGCCTGTGCCGTTCCTGTTCTCCATGCCCAGACGCCGGAAGAGAAAGGTCTGGAAATCGCCCGCGAAGCGGATCGCCGCGGGGCGAGTTTTGGTGACTTTCAGGCGGACATGCGCATGGTGCTGATCACAGGACGTGGCGATACCTCTGAGCGCGAGTTGCGGGTCAGTACCCTGGAAGGCACCGGCGAGGAGGGGGACAAGAGCCTGACCATTTTCGATACGCCCCGGGATGTGCGTGGCACCGCCTTGCTGACCTACAGCTACAAGACCCGCGATGATGACCAGTGGCTCTATCTGCCGGCCCTGCGTCGGGTGAAGACCATTGCCTCGCGGAACAAGTCTGGCCCCTTTATGGGCAGTGAATTCAGTTTCGAGGACATGCGTGGCCAGGAAGTGGAGAAATACACTTACAAATACCTGCGCGACGAAGCCTGCGGTGAGCTCACCTGCTTTGTGATGGAACGCTACCCCACCGACGAGAACTCCGGCTACACCAGGCAGGTGGCCTGGATTGATCAGCAGGAATACCGCACCTGGAAGGTGGATTACTACGACCGCAAGAAATCCCTGCTGAAAACCCTCACCATGAGCGACTTTGCCCAGTACCAGGACCGGTTCTGGCAGCCCGGCAAGATGGCCATGGTCAATCATCAGACCGGCAAGGCCACCGACCTGTTCTGGAGCAACTATCGCTATGACACCGGCCTGACGGAAGCGGACTTCAACCAGAACAGTCTGAAACGGGCCCGTTGATCATGGTATGGCGACACAGTCTGGCTGCGCTGCTGGTGCTGCCATCCCTGGCGGTTGCCTGGGAGTTTCGTGGCGAGGCGGGCCTGGAAGGGCGTTACTTTACCCAGTCATCGCCCTATGAGGCGGCGGATTATTCCACCAATGGCTCCCTGTACCTGAAGGGCGAGGTCTTCCACGAGTGGAATAACCGGGATGATCTGTTCACCTTCATTCCCTATTTGCGGGTGGACGAGAACGATAGCGAGCGCACCCACGCCGATATTCGTGAGCTGTCATGGATTCATGTGGGCCGCGGCTGGGAATCCCGGGTGGGGATTCGCAAGGTGTTCTGGGGCGTGACGGAAGGACGGCACCTGGTGGATATCATCAACCAGACCGATCTGGTGGATCAGGTGGATGGCGAGGAAAAGCTTGGTCAGCCCATGCTCAATCTTTCCACGGTGCGGGACTGGGGCATTGTGGACCTGTTCCTGTTGCCCGGATTCCGTGAGCGCACTTATGCCGGAGAAGAGGGGCGACCGCGCACGCCGTTGCCGGTGTCTGACCAGGCCCGTTACGAATCCGGTGCCGAAGACAAACGGGTGGATGTGGCGTTGCGCTACCAGCAGTATTTCAATAATGGCCTGGAACTGGCGCTGTCCCATTTCTCCGGGACCAGCCGTGAACCCTTGCTGCTCCCGGAGGCCCTCAGCCCGCAACAACTGCAGGCCCTGCTGCTCACCGGCAGCCTGCCGGCCGGCAGCGATCCGCAGCTGGTGCCATTGTATAACGTGATTGACCAGACCGGCCTGGAGCTCCAGTACCTGAACAACGGCTGGCTATGGAAGCTGGAGGCCATTACCCGTTCCGGCCAGGGCGACCGCTTTACCGCCCTGGATGGTGGCTTCGAATATACCCAGGTGGGAGTGTTCGACGGCCCGGCGGATCTGGGCTGGCTGCTGGAGTACCTGTGGGAGGATCGGGATGAGGCGCTGGCATCCCCTTTCCAGGATGACGTTCTGCTGGCTACCCGGTTTACGTTCAACGATGTGGCGTCCACAGAGATTCTTGCCGGCGTGATTTACGACCTGGAAAACGACGAGAAAGCCATCAATCTGGAATCCAGTCGTCGTTTCGGCAACAACCTGAAGGCCTCCCTGGAAGCCCGTTTCTACACCGACACCGGCAAACCGCTCACTGCCTCGGAGTTGTATCTGTCGGCCCTGCAGGGCCGGGCAGAGAACCCGGGTCTGAGTCCGGTCAGCCGCTCCGACTTCATTCAGGCGGAAGTGGTGTATTACTTCTAAGTTTTCCGTAGGAGCGTCGCTGGCGGCGCGATTTGCCAGGCTGGGTTAAAAGCACATTTTCACCACAGAGGACACAGAACCCACTGAGTAAAAACAGGCTTGCTCCGTGGGCTTTGTGTCCTCTGTGGGAAACCGATCTTTTCAGAGCTTGGGCTATCGCGCCGCCAGCGACGCTCCTACAACGGGTTTTTGAATCCCCCCTTGACCCCCTACACACCCAAACGTATGTTTGAAACGTATGTTTTGAACACAGGGCGGGGCGCATGGCACAGGCGGGCACGGTTGACCGGATTCTGGATACCGCAGAGGTACTGTTTGCCCAGAAGGGCTTTGCGGAAACCAGTCTGCGTGCCATCACCAGCAAGGCCGGGGTCAACCTGGCGGCGGTGAACTATCATTTCGGTTCCAAGGAAGCGCTGATACAGGCGGTATTCGAACGCTTTCTGACGCCGTTCAGTGCGGCGCTCGGTGCCAAGCTGGATGAAATGGAAGCGACAGGCACGCCGGATACGCCGGAAAATGTGCTCGGCATCGTGTTTCGTCTGGCCCTAGGGACCCACCCGGAAGACCCCCAGCGCGCGGCCATTTTCTTTCGTCTCTCCGGGCAGGCCTACAGCCAGCCTCAGGGTCACTTGCGTGACTACCTGCACAAACACTACGGCGCTGTCTTTAAACGCCTGCAGGAGCACTTGCAGCGGGCGGTGCCGAGCGTACCGCCCATGGAGCTGTTCTGGCGGGTTCAGTTCAGTCTGGGCGCCGTGATCTTTACCCTGTCCGGCATGCAGTCCCTGCAGGCTATCAGCAAGGCCGACTTCAACCTGGATGTGAGCGCTGCAGATATCACCCGGCGCTTGTTGCCGTTCCTGGTCGGTGGCATCCAGGCCGACGTACCGGAGTAACATGCCTTCCCCTAGGAGCGTCGCTGGTGGCGCGATCAAAAGCAATTTCACCACAGAGAGCACCGAGCACACAGAGAAAGGCCTGTTCTTTTCCTCAGTGGCCTCTGTGCCCTCTGTGGTGAAATCAGTCTTCTAACGGCGTTGATCGCGCCGCCAGCGACGCTCCTACGGATTGTTCTGTGCCGTAATTACCTGGTCAGTTCGGTTCGCGGCTGCAAGTGGCCGCGTAGGGTGGTTCAATATGCAGGCGTTATTGCCTGAAAAGGATGGTATGGAACTGATCATTAACCTCTCTGAACAATGGCTGGAACTGCGCGGAGAGCGTACCGAGCGTTTTCCCGTGTCCACCGCCCGCAACGGGGCCGGCCAGGCCATGGGCAGCGAAGCCACGCCCCTGGGTCGGCATCTGGTTCGGGCCCGCTTCGGTGAGGGTCTGCCGGAAGGCGCGGTGCTGGCCGGGCGTAAATTCTCCGGGGAAATCTGCGATGCGACCAAGGTTCAGGAGCATCCCCATCGCGATTGGGTTCTTACCCGCATTCTCTGGCTGGGAGGCATGGAACCCGGCCATAATCTGGGCGGTGACGTGGATAGTTTCCGTCGCTTTATTTATATTCACGGCACACCGGACAGCGAACCCATGGGGGCGCCCGCGTCCCACGGCTGCATTCGGATGCGTAACGCGGACATAATTCGCGTTTTCGATCAGGTGCCGGTGGGTGCCGCTGTCACCATCACGGAATAACGATCACCAATCAGGATTGCCATGCCATCCGTTTCCCCCCTGCTGATGCTCGATCTGGAAGGACTCCAGGTCAGTGACGTGGAAAAAGACCTGCTGACCCACCCGGGGACGGGCGGGTTGATTCTCTTTACCCGTAATTATCAGGATCGGCAGCAGCTGGCGGAGCTGGTTCGCCAGATTCGTGCCGTGCGCCCGGAAATACTGATCGCCGTGGATCAGGAGGGAGGGCGCGTGCAGCGTTTCCGGGACGGCTTCGTGCGTCTACCGCCCATGGCCGCACTGGGACGTCGTTATGATCAGGCCCCGCAAGCTGCGGTGGCGGATGCCGCCTTGCTGGGTGAGCTGATGGCTTCGGAGCTGACCGAGCTGGATATCGATCTGAGCTTTGCCCCGGTATTGGATCTGGATTACGGCACCAGCACGGTGATCGGCGATCGCAGCTTTCATGGTGATGCGGATGCCATGATCGCCCTGGCCAGCGCGTTTATCGACGGCATGAGCGCCGCCGGCATGGCTGCCACCGGCAAGCATTTTCCCGGCCACGGCCATGTGGTGGCGGACTCCCATCTGGAGTTGCCGGTGGACCCGCGGCCGCTGGCCGAGATTGAAGCGGCGGACCTGCGTCCTTTTGTGGCGCTGGCACAAAAGCTGGACGGCATCATGCCCGCCCACGTGATTTACAGTGCAGTGGAAAACCAGACCGCCGGTTTTTCCCGTTACTGGCTGCAGACCCGATTGCGCGAGCAGATGGGCTTTCGCGGCGTGATCTTCTCCGATGACCTGTCCATGACCGGGGCCCATGGTGTGGGCGGTTATCCGGAGCGGGCGAGGGCAGCCCTGGAGGCAGGCTGTGACATGGTGCTCGCCTGCAACAACCGCGCCGGGGCGGAACAGGTGCTGGACTTCCTCGCCGCTACCCGTTTCAGCGGTCAGGTGCCGGCCAGCGGCCTGCGTGCCCGCCCGCGTCGCCCGATGGAAAATACCAAACGCCATGCTGCCACGGAGCTGGCGGCGGCATTGACTGAACTTCGCTAAGGACTCTCATGAACTGGGACTGGAACCAACTGTTGCAATGGCCGAACGTGGAGACCCCCACGGACATCTGGCTGACTCAACTGTTCATCATCGTGCTGTGCACGGTGTCGGTGAACTTTATCATGATGCGCGTCATCGACGTGCTCGACCGGCTGATCAACAAGACGGAAACCCTGTGGGACGACGCCCTGCTGGAAGCGGCGCGGATTCCGCTGCGGCTGGTGTTCTGGGTCGTGGGGCTGTCCGTATCGGTGGAACTGCTGCAAGCGGTAACCGAACAAGCCAATGAGTTGTTCGATCTTGCCCCCAAGGTGCGTCAGATCGCCTTTATCGTGATCATCGCCATGTTTCTCAATCGGTTTATCTCCTACACGGAGAAAAACCTGATCGACCCGTCGCGCATGCGCAAACCCATGGACCAGTCCACGGCGGCGGCCATTGCCAAGCTGTTGCGGGTGTCAGTAATCATTACCGCCCTGCTGATCGTGTTGCAGACCCTGGGCTACAGCATTTCCGGGGTGTTGGCCTTTGGCGGTATTGGTGGCATGGCGGTGGCCTTTGCCGCCAAGGATCTGCTGGCCAACTTCTTCGGTGGCATGATGGTCTACTTGGACAAGCCGTTCCGGGTAGGGGACTGGGTGCGCTCACCGGATCGTTCCATCGAGGGCACGGTGGAGAGCATCGGCTGGCGACTGACCTGTATCCGCACCTTCGACCAGCGCCCGCTGTATATCCCCAATGCCATGTTCACGACCGTGGTGCTGGAAAATCCATCGCGCATGCTCAACCGCCGCATCAACGAGAAAATCGGTATCCGCTACGAGGACTGGCAGAAAATGCCGGCTATCGTGGCGGAGGTGAAACAGATGCTGATTGATCACGAGGAGTTGGAAACCGACAGCCGTACCCTGATCGTGAATTTCGACAGTTACGGTGCCTCGCATCTGGAATTCTTTATCTATACCTTCACCAAGACCACCCAGTGGGTGCGTTACCATGAGATCAAGCAGGATGTGCTCATGAAGATCATGGCCATCGTCAACGAGCACGGGGCAGAGTTTGCCTTCCCCACCCGTACCCTGCATCTTGTCAGCCACAACGACGATCATCCCGCCACGGGCCTGGAAGACGACAACACCGAGGAAGCACAGCATGTCCATCGCTGAGGAGCTGCAACAGGAACTGATGCGGGTGCGCCGCGACGCTATCGAGCTGCATTCCGCCGATCAGGTTCAGGAAGCCATTGCCAAGCTGGCCTTCGAGGTGACCGAGGCCTACTCCGGCAAGGTGCCGGTGATGCTGACCATCATGAATGGCGGCATGATCTTTGCTGCCGAGCTGGTCAAGCGCCTGGATATTCCTCTGGAAATGGATTACCTGCATGCCAGTCGTTATCTCGGCGAAACCACTGGCGGTGCGGTGGAGTGGATCGTGACTCCCAATGCCAGCCTGGCCGGCAGGGACGTGCTGATCGTCGATGACATTCTCGACGTGGGCTCCACCCTGTTGTCCATTATCGATGCCTGCAAGGCCCAGGGGGCGGCGTCGGTAAAGACCTGTGTGCTGGTGGACAAGCAGCATGACCGCAAGGCACAACCCGGCCTCAAGGCTGATTTCACTGCGCTGGAAGCCGCGGATTATTACCTGTTCGGCATGGGCATGGACTACAAGGGTTTCTGGCGCAATGCGCCCGGCATTTACGCGGTAAAGGAAAGCTGAGCATGTTGGCGTTTATCGGAGGCACCGGCCTCACACGCATGGAAAACCTGCGCATTATCGACAGCCACACCCTTTCTACCCGTTTCGGGGCGCCTTCGGCCCCGATTGTGGAAGGCGAGCTGAACGGCAACAAGGTACTGTTCCTGGCCCGCCACGGGGACCCTCATGTGCTGCTGCCTCATCAGGTGAACTACCGGGCCAACCTGTCGGCCCTGAAAGAGGCTGGCACGACGGCCATTGTGGCGGTGAATGCGGTGGGCGGCATTACCGCCCAGGCGCCCACCGGTGGTCTGGTGCTGCCCGACCAGATTATCGACTACACCTGGGGGCGCGAGATGACCCTGTTCGATGATCCGGCGGAGCCACTGGTGCACGTGGATTTCAGCTGGCCGTTTGATAGCGCCTTGCGGAACGGACTCAAGGAAACACTGGCGGCGTCCGAACTCAAGTGGAATGACGGGGGCTGCTATGCCGCTACCCAGGGGCCTCGACTGGAAACCGCTGCAGAAATTGCCCGCCTGGAACGAGATGGCTGCGATATTGTCGGCATGACCGGCATGCCCGAAGCGGTACTGGCCCGGGAGCTCGAGCTGCCCTATGCCATGCTGTCACTGGTGGTAAACCCGGCAGCGGGCAAATCCAGCCACGAGATCACCATGGCGGAAATCGAAGCGGTCATTCACGATGGCATGGCCAATGTGTGCCGGGTGCTGGCAGATTTTGCCGGTAGCTACACTGCCTGATTATTTTGACCGCTGCCTGACAGCGGCTTTCGGAAGGAGCCTCACACAGTGACCCTGCTGATCATCTTCGCGGCCGTTTCCATCGGCTTCTCCTTTCTCTGCTCGATTCTGGAAGCAGCATTATTGTCGATCACGCCGAGCTTTATCGCCGGCCTGCGAGAAACACGGCCCAAGCTCTACGAGACGCTGCGTGCCTATAAAGATGATATCGACAAGCCCCTGTCCGCTATTCTCACCCTTAATACGGTGGCTCATACCGTAGGCGCCACCGGAGTCGGCGCCCAGGTGGCGGTGGTGTTTGGCGAAGCCTGGCTGGGGGCGGCCTCTGCGGTGATGACACTGGCGATTCTGGTGTTGTCTGAAATTATCCCCAAGACCATTGGTGCCAAGTACTGGCGCGCCCTGGCGCCTATTCTTCCGCCCATTCTGCAATTCATCATTATCGCCCTGATGCCGTTTGTGTGGTTGTCGAAACTGATCACCAGCCGCATTGGTGGCGGCGAGCACGACGTGGAAGTGCGGGCGGAAATTCGCGCCCTGGCCGATATGGGCAAGGACCAGGATGCGCTTGATGACAACGAGTTTCAGGTGATCCAGAACATTCTGCGTCTGCATGACATCAAGGTCGGCACCATCATGACGCCGCGCACCGTATGCCGCACGGTGACCCCGGAAATGACCGTGGCCGACTTTCTGGAAAAGGAGAAGGACCAGCCGTTTTCCCGTTTTCCGGTGATGACGGAGCAGGGCGAGGGCAAGGGCTATATTCACAAATCCGACTTGCTGGGCTGCAACCCGGACCAGACCATGAGCGCCTTGGCTCACGAGGTCCCTCTGGTCCACACCAGTATGGGCATCGACAAGCTGTTCCATGCCATGCTGGCCCAACGTCAGCACATGGCGGTGGTCTATGATGAGCACGGCACCTGGGTGGGACTGATTACCCTGGAGGATATTCTGGAAAGTATTCTCGGCCGTGAGATCATGGACGAAACCGATCACGTGGCGGATTTGCGACTTTACGCCCGTCAGCGCTGGAGCCGACGGTTGAAAAAGCAGAAAAAGCCGCAATAGGAATCAACGAGAGATTCAGGAGAGGCAACCATGACCGAGATCTACAAGGACAACAGCGAAACCATTGGCAAAACACCGCTGGTGCGCATCAACCGCATCAGCCAGGGCAAGATTCTCGCCAAGCTGGAATCACGCAATCCGGCGGGCAGTGTGAAGTGCCGTATCGGTTCCTCCATGATCTGGGACGCGGAAAAAAGTGGCCAACTGAAACCCGGCATGACCCTGGTGGAACCCACCAGCGGCAACACCGGTATCGCCCTGGCCTATGTGGCGGCGGCGCGGGGCTATGACCTGACCCTGACCATGCCGGATACCATGAGCCTGGAGCGTCGCAAGATCCTCAAGGCGCTGGGTGCCAAGCTGGTGCTGACTCCCGGTGCCAAAGGCATGCCCGGGGCCATCGCCAAGGCGGAAGAACTGGTCAGCGAAAACCCGGAAAAATTCCTGATGCTGCAGCAGTTCAACAACCCGGCCAATCCGGCAATTCACGAAAAAACCACCGGCCCGGAAATCTGGGAGGCCACCGGTGGTGATATCGATGTGCTGGTCAGTGGCGTGGGGACCGGTGGCACCATCACCGGGGTATCCCGCTACATCAAGAACCAGAAAGGCAAGGCCATCACTTCCATCGCCGTGGAGCCGGATTCCTCCACCATGATTACCGCTGCCTTGAAAGGGGAGGAGCCTACCCATGGCCCCCACAAGATTCAGGGGATCGGTGCCGGCTTTGTGCCGAAGAATCTGGACCTGTCGGTGGTGGATCGTTGTGAGCAAGTGAGCAATGACGACGCCATGGCATGGGCCCACAAACTGATGCAGGAAGAGGGTATTCTTGCCGGCATCTCCTGCGGGGCCGCCATGTGCGTGGCGGATCGCATCAGTCAGTTGCCAGAGTTCGAGGGAAAAACCATCGTTGTGGTGTTGCCGGATTCCGGCGAACGCTATCTCAGCTCTCCGCTGTTCGCCGACATGTTTAGTGAGCAGGAACTGAACCAGTAATTTCATACGCCCCGCTCTGCGGGGCTTGTTCCTCCTGGCCGGCGCAAATCACGGCTACCGCTGGACCTTATGCTATCCTTGCCGCCCAATCAGGAGGTGGTATGGCAGCAGTGGCAGAGGTGGATGTCGTGGTGATCGGTGCGGGTGCGGCCGGACTGATGTGTGCCGCCACTGCTGCCTATCAGGGCCATCGGGTCAGGGTGCTTGACCACGCCAACAAGGCGGGCAAGAAAATCCTCATGTCCGGTGGCGGGCGGTGCAATTTCACCAACCTGAATACCACCCCGGATCATTTCGTCTCCGCCAACCCCCATTTCTGTAAATCCGCGCTCAAGCGTTACAGCCCCTGGCACTTCGTCGAGCTGGTTGAGCGCCACGGCCTTGAGCATGTGGAAAAGGCGCCGGGGCAGCTGTTCTGTTCAGAATCCTCCAGAGAGATTCTCGATATCCTGCTCACTGAATGTGAATGGGCCGGTGCAGAGATTTGCTTGAAAACCGCCATCAGACGGGTGGAACGGGCAGGGGATGGGTTTGTGCTTTCCACCACGGCTGGGGCCGTAAAGTGCCGCAAACTGGTGGTGGCCTGCGGGGGGCTGTCCATTCCCACCATGGGGGCGACCGGCTTCGGCTATCAGCTTGCCGAGCAATTCGGACTCAGTGTGCTGCCCACCCGTGCCGGACTGGTGCCGTTTACGTTGCAGCCGGATGACAAGGCCTGGCTGTCCGCCTTGTCCGGGATCAGCACCGAGGTGGTGGCCGAGGCGGGTGGCGCCCGGTTTGCCGAGCCCATGCTGATTACCCACCGGGGCCTGTCCGGCCCGGCCATGCTGCAGGTGTCCAGTTTCTGGACGCCAGGCCACCCGGTGACTGTGGACTGGCTGCCGGCTGTTGCCGATCCGTTCGCCGATCTGGTCGCCGAGCGCAACCAACATCCCAATCGGGGCATGGAGCGATGGTTGCGCCAATACTTCTCGCAACGGCTGGCCGGGGCACTGGTGGAACGGTTCGGTTGGCAGGGCAACCTGCAGCAGTTCAGTAACGAGCGGTTGGCCGCTGTGGCGGCCACCCTCAAGGGCTGGCAGTTCAAACCCTCCGGCACCGAAGGCTATCGCACCGCGGAAGTGACCCTGGGCGGTGTGGATACCGATGCCATCTCCTCCAAGACGTTTGAGGTCAATACCGTGCCCGGCCTGCACTTCATTGGTGAAGTCCTGGATGTTACCGGCCAGCTCGGGGGCTTCAATTTCCAGTGGGCCTGGGCCAGTGGCTGGTGCACCGGGTTGGCGTTGTAGCATTATTCTGGGGTCAGAGGGGCTAGCAGCCGGGGCCACGCAAACAGGTTTGCCCGTCAGCTGCGGGGCCGGGTCGAATGAATGCGCCCGGTCACCCGGTAGCCCACCCGTCCATTCCCTGACACAATGAGCTCCAA
This sequence comes from Alcanivorax sp. HI0007, assembly GCF_001635525.1. Lineage (NCBI taxonomy): Bacteria > Pseudomonadati > Pseudomonadota > Gammaproteobacteria > Oceanospirillales > Alcanivoracaceae > Alcanivorax > Alcanivorax sp. HI0007. Next base: position 18,069 of record NZ_LWEJ01000024.1, on the reverse strand, counting down.
CACCTCAGGCAAAACAAGGATGCACGATGAACCTCGAGAAGGTGGTTTTTGGCTTTTTCATTCTGCTTGCGCTGACTCTCAACTTTGGGTTCTTTTACGGCGAGATCGATAACCCGGAACACCACGACGTTTACGAGTTGTTTGCTGCCCTGGTCGTGAGCCTGATCGCCACTGTGCTGAAATTTGGCGAACGCACACAGATTGGCGCCGTGTTACTGGCCTCCAGCCTGGTGGCGGACTTGCAGCTGATTGTCGCGGCGATTGTCTGGGCGGTGGCAGTGCATGTGACGGAAGTGGGACTGACGCCAGCGGTGATGGCGTCCATTGTCTCCCTGTCCGGTGGCGCCCTGCTGGCGAACCTGTTATCCGCCGTGCTTCTGACGGTGGAAACCATCACCCTGCAGCGGTAACTGACATGCCCTCGGTCGTCCCCATGATCCTGCGGCGCATGCGTGTGCCGCTGGTGGTGCTGATAGTCGCCTACAGTATTGCCACGGTAGGCTTCACTCTGATCCCGGGGGTGGATGATCAGGGAAACCCCTGGCGCATGAGCTTTTTTGAAGCTTTCTATGTGGTCAGTTATACCGGCAGCACCATTGGCTTTGGTGAAGTCCCCTACGACTTCTCCGGCGGCCAGCGCATGTGGACTATGGTCAGTATTTATCTGACCGTGTTTTCCTGGCTCTATTCCGTGGGGATTATCATTTCCCTGCTTCAGGACAAGAGTTTCCGTCAGGAGCTTAGCCGGGTGCAGTTGCAGCGGAGCCTGCGCCGGTTTCGAGAACCTTTTTATGTGATTTGCGGTTATGGCGACACGGGCAAACTGCTGACCCGCTCGTTGCTGAGCCGTGGCATGCGGGTGGTCATTGTGGACAAGGATCCGGAAGCCATTGACTCCCTTCGCGTGAAGGATCAGGGGCTATATGTGCCAGGCTTTACCGTGGATGCGGAAATCCCCGGAAATCTGGTCAAGGCCGGACTCAAGCATCCGCTATGTCGTGGTGTACTGGCGGTGACCGACAACAATCACACCAATCTGAAAATTGCCACCACGGTAAAGTTGTTGAACAAGCACAGCCAGGTGTTCTGCCGTGCCGGCAGCGAAGAGAATGCCAATAACATGTTGTCCTTTGGCACCGATCTGGTGGTCAATCCCTATCAGGACTTTGCCCGCCGATTGTTGTTGGGTATTCGCCAGCCGGATACGCATCGAGTTTACGACTGGCTTACCTCTTTGCCCGGTGCCGCCTTGCCGGAGCGCCCCATGCCGCCCCAGGGGCGCTGGATATTGTGTGGCTTCGGTCCTTTCGGACGTGCCGTCTACGAAGCGCTCAGCAAGGAGGCGGGTATCGAACTGGTGGTGGTGACCCCGCATCCGAAGCAACCGGATGTGCCCGCGGGGAGTGTGGAAGGCAAGGGCACTGAGGCGGTGACCTTGCGTGAAGCCGGTATCGACAAGGCGGTAGCCCTGGTGGTTGCCACGCCGGACGATGCCGACAACCTGTCGGTGATGATGACCGCCCGGGAGCTCAATAGCAGTATCTACATGGTGGCCTTGCAGAATCGGCTGCACAATCGTCTGCTGTTTCAGGCGGTCAACCCGGAATTGCCGGTCCAGACCAGCTTCCTTGTGGCCAGCCGTTTTCTCTCCGTCCTCAATGCGCCGTTGTTGAAAGAATTTCTTCAGGAAGCGGAGAAGCAGGGCAATGCCTGGAATGAGCAACTGCTGGCAAGAATGGCGAGCATCACGTCTACGATTACCCCGGAAAGCTGGCACGTGCAGATAGGCGATGAAGAAACCCCCGCAGTGACCCTGGCTCTGCGTCTGGGGGAGCCGGTGACCCTGGGCAATCTGTGTCGCAGTCCCCGCCATCGGCTAACGTGCCTGGATACGATTCCCCTGATGCTGCGCCGTAATGGCCGCAATACTCTCCTGCCCGATGAAAAGGAAAATCTTGAGCCCGGTGACCGGGTGCTCTTTTGCGGCACGGACAAGGCCAATAACCAGATGCAATGGAGCCTGCGGCATCTGAACGCGTTACGTTATGTCCAGACCGGACACCAGCGCCCGGACGGACTGGTCTGGCGCTGGCTGGCCAAGCGTCGGGCGGCGCCGGCAGACGTACGGGAATAGCGGCCGGCTGTCACCTGCCTGCTTGCCGTGTTTCCCGGCTCTTCCTATGATTGGCTGTGCTCTCTGTGGACAGGATCGTGTGGAAGACGATAACAATCATGATGCGTTGATCGGCAAGATCTACGAAACCGCACTGTCCCCCGGTGACTGGGTAGAGTTGCTGGATACTATCGCCGGCTGGACGGATAGCCAGCCACAGGCCAACGGCACAGATTCCTCCCTGGCTCCCCGGCAAAGCGCCCGGGAAGTGGACCGGCTGATTGATCACCTGGAACGGGCGGTACGCAGCAGTGCGTACATGCATGCCCTGGAAGACCGCACCCAGGTGCTCAATGCCATGTACAACCAGATGCCCTGGCCCATGCTGATGCTGGACGACAGCATGCAGGTGCTGGAATGCAATCCGGTGGCCAGACAGGTGCTGGAGGACGGCCCGGTGCAGCTGCGCGAGGATGGCAGCCTGCTTTTTGCCGACCGGGCCTTGAAACTGGCGCTGGATCGCATCAATCGTCTGGCTGAAGGCCGGGAACCCCGGTTGATCAGTTCTCCCGGTGACGGGGTGTCCCTGCTATGTCTGCCGGTACAGAAGTCGGATGCACCCGGCACTCTTTCCCAGCTTCGCACCATCGTCTGGGTACTGGCGGGCCACAGTGTGGTGACGCCTTCTCCGGAAATGCTGCGCTCCCTGTTCAATATCACCCAGGCTGAATCGCGCCTGCTGCATCTGCTATGCAAAATCGGCAATCTGAATCAGAGTGCCAGGCTGTTGAATGTGAGTGTTCATACTGCGCGCACCCAGCTCAAATCCACCATGGCCAAATTGAAGGCAAACAGTCAGGTACAGCTGGTCAGCCACGCCATGGGCCATGCACTGGTGCAAGCGGCAAAACTTCCGCAACTCCACACGCAACGGGAATACACCCTGAGCCTGCCGGATCGCCGTGTGCTGAGCTGGTATGAGTATGGTGATCCCGATGGTCGCCCGGTATTAACCCTGGATAATCTGGGAGCATCGCTGCCGGATCATAGCTACTTTGAGGAATGGTATCGGGAAAAAGGGCTGCGCATGATCATGATCGTGCGACCCGGCTACGGCATCTCCACCTACAAGTCTGATCTGGAATTCCGTTCTTTTGCACCGGATATCATGGCACTGTGCAGGCATCTTGAACTGGATAGGCCGCCAATGGCTGCGTATTGCGGGGGAGGGCCTTATGCATTGTGCGCTGCTGCCCTGTATCCGGATATCTTCGACCGGCTCGGTTTGCTTGCCAGCACCGTTCCCATTGAACACTTTGAACTGGACAAGCTTGATCCACTCCACAATATGTTCCTGCGTTTGTTCCGGCGAGATCCGCGCCTGTTCGTGCTGGTCGGTCGTTTGGGCATTCGTGGAGTACAGAAGGCACCAGAGAAGTTTTTTGCCATGATTGCCAAGGGATTGTGCGATCAGGACAAAGCCGTGCTGGCAAACCCGGACCTGCTACAACGAACCATTACATGTATGCGCCGCAGCCATTTCCAGGGGGCGCGCATCATGATCGACGAGTACCTGCGCATGCAGCACCCCTGGCAGGTGGATTTGAGCAAGATCACCATGCCGGTCATGCAGTGGCACGGTGAGGATGACCGGATTATTTCCATCGGCAGTGCCCGTGGCCTGGCGAATGAGCTTCCCGGAGTACGGTTTCGCAGTTTTCCCGGGCTGGGGCGCTTTATGGTTTACCCGATGTGGAAGGAATTTCTGACCGAGTTGCTGGAGCTGGCTTGAGTCTGGTTGTCGTATAGACCTTTGCAACCGTCGTCGATACTCATTGCAGGTTGGGAAAGCGTTCACGGAATGCAGCAGGCATGGGCATCACCCCGTGCTTCAGGTGATCGAAAAACACAAACCCCTGCTTGGCCAGTACCACCCGTTGCCCGGAGGGCTGTTTGGTCACCCGGAAAATCAGATCGGCACCGTACTTGTTGAAATCCATCAATCCGACTTCGAATTGCAGATCATCCTGGGCGAAACTCTCTGCCATGTAGGTGGCAACAAGGTCGGTTACGACAATACTTTGTTTGTCGCTATCGAATTGATCAAAACCGATATGGCAGAAAAACCGGTAACGGGCCTCGGAGAGCAGGGAAATCATCTGGTCATTACCCACATGCTTACCGGTATTCAGGTCCGTCATGCGGACGTTGATCGTGTGGGTGTAGAGGAATTGTTCGGGCAGATCCAGTTGAACACGAGCCATACAGCGGTCTCAGGGAGTCGCAGAGAAGGGGGGAGCAGTGTAGCAACAGGGTGGGACGGATGGGAAACCCGGATCCAGAAGCAAGTCTGTTCACGTCAGGCAAGACAGGACAGCCCAAGGTAGACTGACGGGGTGGGGAAGATTGCGCTATCGCAAGGTTACATAACAACCTGGAGCGGTATTGGCTACCGCTCCAGGGGCCCGCATTAGACTGACAGCGAGGCTTCTACTTGCTGGCAGTTGCGGCGCGCCAGGGCCAGGTTGGATTTGGCTTTGTCCAGCACCAGGTACATGAACAGCCCCTCATTCTTCGCGACCGGACGAATGATGTGATACTGGCTGCCAAGCGTAATGAGGATATCCTCAATCGCGTCGTTAAGACCCAGGGATTTCATGGTCTTCATTTTGGCGCGCACCACTTCGGTATTGCCGGCGGCGGCCAGTTCCAGATCGAGCCCTGTGCCTTCATGGCCCAGCATCATGCCACTGTTGGCGTCCACAATAGCAGCGCACATGGCGCCATCGGCCTGCAGCAGGGTTTTCAAACTTTCGTTAACGTTGCCCATCTCATACTCCTAATTTATATTTTTTCCCTTTTTTCAGGGAGCTAACTCACTTTTTTAACTTTTTTGATAACGCTGCACAGCAGTGTTTGGCGCCCCAGAGCAGTTGCCCCAGTCTGGAGGCATCATTGGCCACAACGGCCAATACCAGAGGAGGAGAGCTGTCCGGCACTGTCATGACAGCCACGACACCTTCCTCGGATTCCACGATAAGACGGCGACATTCGGAGATGCCTGCTTCCTTGGCAATGGCAGAGCTGATCGCTGCCAGAGAGCTGCCCATGGCAGCAAGTCGACTGGCCTTGCCCTTGTCCGTTTCCAGAGAAGTCACTTCAAAGCCGTCGCTGCTCAACAACACTGCAGAGGTGATTCCGGTGGTGGCTGCTCGCAACTTCTGCAGTTGTTGTTGCGCTATCTCTGTCGCTGCCTGACCCAGGGGGTTCTTGTTAGTCATACTTCCATTAATTCCATCTCGTGAGCTTCGATCTGGCAGAGAAGGGTCTCCACCAGCAGCAATACGTCTTCTTTTTCCCTGACATCGACGGAAATCACGGGAACAAAGAGGCCCATGTTCGCCAGTCTTTCCGTTACCAGATCAACACAGCTGAAATCGTTGGCCGCCAGCCGGCCAATTCCCACCACCAGTGGTGTTTCACCGTTGTTGGCAAAGGCGTCGGCGTAGATGGCCAGGTGTTTTTCAAGATCCGGGTGCTCACCGTTCAGAAGCAGAATCACGCCCGCCGCATTGTTGGCCAGAATGGGCCACATGAAGCGGAAGCGTTCCTGTCCCGGGGTGCCGTATAGCCGAACCCCGAAACCATCCGCCAGGCTGATATAGCCGTAATCCAGTCCGGCCGTGGTCATTTCCTTGTTGCATTGTTCCAGGTCCGTATTCACCACATCGGTGGATACGCATTCATCGTCGCTTAACTGGGCGATGGCAGTGGTTTTTCCCGCGCCCATTGGCCCGGTAAAGAGGATCTTGAATTCGTCATGCGTCATGCTGTCAGCTCAATCCCAGGCGAGTTCTGAGGCCGCGTATCAAGCCTCCAAAACGTTGTGATTCCATCGCAACAGCCGTCGGTTGTGCCGCTGAACGACGGCGCTCACTGACCAGAAGCCCGCTAATTTCACAGGCATTGAGGAAGTGATTGAAGGTGGCTTCATCGCATTTCGACAAAATCTGTAATTGCGCTCGGCCCAACGCGCGTCGGGTCATCAATGCACACAGGGAAAGCAGGGGCCGTGACTTGTTCAGGGCAGCAGCACTGGGCCAGCGGCTTAACTGGAACTGGCTGTCCGGGTCCAGCCAGGGGAGCAAGCCATCGCTGTGTTTGGCGCCCGTCATCCAGGCCAGCTCGAACAGGGGGCGAGCAGCCATCCCTTCGGGAACCGACTCCGAGAACGGTCTCAGTGGTGACAAGGTAACCGTCCCGGCGTTGAGTGCATGGAGAAGGGCGGGGCGGGCATAAAAACGATGGCTTGCGGGTTTTACCAGCAACAGGCCTTCATCGCTGTGACTGCAATATAGCTCGCTGCGTTGTCCGTCTTTGGCGTTGATCACATGATGCAACGACGCGCAGAAGTCCGTTGTTGGATCCGGCGTGGTGGACGTCACTGTTGCGCTGGTGTGGCGCGGGGTTGTGTCCGTGGTCAAGGTCCGTACCACATCGTCAAGCACATCAAGCAGCTGCATGACCCGAAATGGATGAGGCAAGCTAAATGTGGAGGCGGGCCTGTCATAGGTGTTCGGATAAACCACGATGCAGGGTTTGTCAGACAGGTCGGAGCGCCGGGTCTGTTCCTGCTTGTCGCACGCGACCATCAACACATCCGCATCATCGGGGATGCTCTGATCCCAGTGAACCGAGGAGCGCCCGTCGATGATTTTCAGCATCGAAAGGCAGGCACTGACCGTGTCTTCTTCTAATCCGACAAATCCTAGTCGTTGTGTTCGCATTTGTGCCTTCCTGGGTCCGGGGGGCCGGTCATCGCAGTGGTAACTAAGCCATTGGTGCACTCTCAGTTAGTGAACCATGTCTCACTTATTATTAGTTTCGGCACGGCGGACAGGGCAAAGGGATCGCGACAGGCGGAGAGTTTGAAGGGATGAACAGATTTTGCGATCACGCCGCGTTGACTGTCTTTATGGCCTGAAGATCAAATGACGATTAGCCAGCTTTTATAAAGGTTTGATTCTTAGAGATATTATGGCCGTCGGGCAACGCGGGCTCAGTTGCCACGCAGGTCATCCCCTGACGTAAGATTTCTCTTACAGGCAGGGGCTACTTTGTAGGCAATGGCGTACAACAGCACGGGTAAAGACTTATTTTGCTCAGGCTAGGCCCCGCCCAGTCCGCTATAGCGAACCCCCGCCAGGCTGGCCATGTCCCGATCAAAGGTAGCCAGATCATCCAACCGGAACTGATTCAGATGGTCGTGTCCGCAGGCGCGGGCCATCACTTGCATCAGTTCTGTGGAGGCATGGAAAAAGTTGGCCAGGCGTTGGGCGGCGTGGTCCACGTCCAGTCTTTTTCGCAACGCTTCGTTCTGGGTGGCAATCCCTGCAGGACACTGATTGGTGTTGCACATGCGGGCACCGACACAACCAATGGCCTGCATGGCGCTGTTGGAAAGAGCGATGCCGTCGGCGCCAAGAGCCAGGGCCTTGATAAAATCCATAGGCATGCGCAGGCCGCCGGTGATCAGCAGGGTGACGTTGCCACTGGCGCCTTTGTCATCCAGGAATCGGCGGGCCCGAGCCAGGGCAGGGATAGTGGGCACGCTGATGTGATCACGGAAAATGGTCGGGGCGGCGCCGGTGCCGCCACCCCGGCCATCCAGAATGATGTAGTCGGCGCTGGCATCCAGGGCGAACTGTATGTCCCTTTCGATATGGTTCGCGCTCAGCTTGAACCCCACCGGAATACCGCCGGATACTTCCCGTACCCGATCCGCAAAACGTTTGAAATCATCGCTGCTGTGCAGCTCCCTGAAGGTGGCAGGGGAAATGGCCGGCTGTCCTTCGGGAATCTGGCGTACCTGGGAAATCTTGCCCACGTTCTTGTTGGCGGGCAGATGGCCGCCGGTACCGGTCTTGGCACCCTGGCCTCCCTTGAAGTGGAACGCCTGCACCTTCTTAAGATGGTCTTCGCTATAGCCAAACATGGCGCTGGCCAATTCGTAGAAGTAACGAGAGTTGGCGGCCTGCTCTTCGGGCAGCATGCCCCCCTCTCCAGAGCAGATGCCGGTGCCGGCCAGTTCTGCGCCACGGGCCAGCGACACCTTGGCTTCTTCAGAGAGGGCACCGAAGCTCATGTCCGAGACCATCAGGGGAATATCCAGGGTTAACGGTTTGTCTGCCCGGGGGCCGATAACCAGGTCGGTACCCACCGGTTGATCGTCCAGCAATGGTTGTGTGGCCATCTGTGCCACCATGATCTGAATATCATCCCACTTGGGCAGGCAGTCCCGGGGCACCCCCATGGCACTCATGGGACCATGATGGCCCATTTTGGCCAGGCCGTTTTCCGCCAGCGCATGGATCAACTCCACATTCGGTTCTTCTGCGGTGGCTTTGGGGCTGGGCATGCCGTCCCGGGTGATGGCATCCGACCCGGGTCCTTCCTTGCCGACCTGATCCTTGTCAAAGCGCGCGTGGGTTCCATCGCAATACGGGAAAGAGGCGCTGTGCTTGCACATGCACAGGTAGCCTTCGTCCTTGTCCGCTTCAAAGCCGAGAGGGGTGATATCCGTGCCCGCATGGGAGCCATCACAGAAAGGTTGGTTGGCAGAACGGCCGCAGCGGCAGAAGTAATAGGTTTCCCCCGGCTTGAGTTCGGTTTTATGCGGTTTGATATCGGCAATCACGGGTTTGGACATGGTGACTCCTGGCTGGCACTGCGGGCTGGGATAGGTTGATCATGCCAGTGGTGGTGGGGGAGTCAACGCTTGAAAAGTCAGGGCAGGAGGAGCGGCCGGCCCGCGACACTTCCTGCCGTATAGGAAGTGGCAGGAAATGCCGCGAGGTGATCTTGCTAGCGATTCGATTCGATATCGCGCACCAGGCGGTGAATTTTATCGCTTCGCGCCAGTAGCGCATCGCTGAGGGGGCTCATCACCCCGCGCAGCATGGACAAGGGTTTCCAGCGGGCCGGGGCAATGATGGCGGCGGAACGGGTTGCCAGGCCGGCAACCAGGGCTGTGGCAATTTCCTCGGGTTGCACCTGCTTTCTCAGTACGGCAGGAAAGGCGCTTTCAATCAACTCGGAGGCGGTGGCATGACCCCCGAAGGCGAGATCGGTGATCGGTGTTGCGGTCCAACCCGGATAGAGCACGCTGGCGCTGGCGCCGGTACCCGCCAGCTCAGCCCGCAAGGCCCTGCCGAGCATTTCCACAGCGGCCTTGGAGGCGGCGTAGGGGGCATTGACCATGCCGTTGACGAACGAATAGATGGAGGAGGTAATGACAATCTGGCCATGATTCCGCTGCACTTCCGGCAGGGCTGCACGCAGGGTGCGCCAGACGCCGAACAGATCCACGTCGATAATTTTCTCGAACTCGTCCTCATCGCAGCTGGCGATGGTTGCGGGATTGTTCCGCCAGGCAATGCCGGCGTTGGCAAAGGCGATATCGAGACGGCCAAAGTGCGCGACGGCTTGCTGAACGACAGCTTTTGAGGCGGCAGCATCAGTGACGTCGAGGGGCACGGCGAGTACCCGGGTGGCATCAAATTCTGCGGCGAGCAAATCCAGGGACTGCTGGGATAAATCCGTCAGCACCAGATTCGCGCCTTTTGAATAAAGCGCTCGCGCGCTGGCAGCACCTATGCCGCCGGTTGCGCCGGTGATGAGAACCACCTTGCCATTCAGGTCATACTTCTTGCCCACGTGTTGATCTCCCAGTCAATCGTTGTGCCCGGTGATCATCACAGCCATCACCGGTGGGTCAAAACAAGCACAGAACCATACCACTGATGCTCAGTCAGGGTCTTGTGGATTCACCAGTTGCCTATCTCAGGCTTTCCCTTTGGTGTCACACGATTGGCCCAGCAGGAAGGGGTGGCGATAGCCGCTGCCGTGCACAATCATTTTCATCACAACGACAGGAGAGGTTCTCGTATGGGCAAATCCAGCTGGCGGCCGGAGATGATTCCAGATCTTTCCGGCAAGACGATTCTAGTCACTGGCGCCAACAGCGGTATCGGCCTGGAAGCGGTGAAGTTGTTCGCCGGCCGGGGCGCGGAAGTGATCATGGCCTGTCGAAACGCGGACAAGGCCAACGCGGCGGCGCAGGCGGTGAAAGCGGTAGCCTCCGGGGCCCGACTGTCAATCATGGCGCTGGATCTGGCGGATCTGGCCTCGGTGAAGGCCTTTGCCGAGGCGGTAAAGCAGCGCTTTACCACCCTGGATGTGTTGCTCAACAACGCGGGTTTGATGGCGCCGCCGTTGCAGCGAACCCGGGATGGTTTCGAAATGCAGTTTGGCACAAACCACCTGGGGCATTTTGCGTTGACCGGTCAGTTAATTGAGCGTCTGGAATCCGCCGATGATCCCCGAATTGTGCAGATATCCAGCCTGGCCCATCGGGGCGGGAAATTGATGTGGGGGAATCTCAATGCGGAGAAACGTTATTCCCGCTGGCCCTTCTATTGTCAGAGCAAGCTGGCCAACCTGATTTTCGCCAAGGACCTGCAGCGTCGCTTGCAGGCATCCGGCTCGCGCATCCGGGTCATGGCCGCCCATCCCGGCTATTCCGCAACCCACCTCCAGGATACGGTGCCCGGCGGGGGCCTGTTCAACAAGATCATGGCGCAGTCTGCACAGATGGGATGCCTGCCCGGTGTCATGGCTGCCACCAGCGATGCGGTAGAGGCGGGGGGCTATTACGGCCCGGATGGCAAGCTGATGGAGTTACGCGGCTATCCGGCCCCGGCCTTTGCCCGCAAGATCACTGACAACCCGGCCGTTGCACAGCGGTTGTGGGAGGAATCGGAGCGGTTGACCGGGGTGCGCTATCTGAATGATTAGCTGTCAGGGGGCATGGCGAGGAGAGGATGCGTCGGCCGTAGGTAATTTCCGGGTTTTCCCCTAGAATCTGCGGCTGACTATCACTCTCGGAGCAAGTATCCCATGGGCCGCGCCTACCAGAACCGAAAAGAATCCATGGCGAAAACCTCGGACATGAAAGCCAAGGTCTATAGCCGCTATGGTCGTGAAATCTATGTCTGTGCCAAGGCAGGTGGCCTGGACCCATCCGCCAATCTGGCCCTGCGTAGTTTGATCGACCGGGCCAAAAAGGATCAGGTGCCGGGCCATGTGATCGAGAAAGCCATCGACAAGGCCAAAGGGGGTGGCGGCGAAGATTTTGCGCCGGCCCGTTACGAGGGCTATGGCCCCGGCGGTTGCATGGCGATCATCGAATGCCTGACGGACAACCCCAACCGCACCTTCGGGGATGTACGGGTGGCCTTTACCAAGACCAAATGCAAGATCGGCACCCAGGGCACCGTGGCCCACATGTTCGATCACGCGGCCATTTTCGTGTTCCGCCACGATGATGAAGAGGCGGTGCTGGAAGCGCTGATGGAAGCGGATGTGGATGTCACCGATCTGGAAAACGAAGACGGAATGCTGACCGTCTTCACCCCGAACACCGAATATGCCAAGGCCCGCCAGGCGTTAACCGCGGCTTTCGAAGGGATCGATTTCGAGGTGGACGAGATCCAGTTTATCCCGCAGAGCTATACCACGGTGAGTGGTGATGATCGGGAGTTGTTCGATAAATTCCTGGCCATGCTCAACGATCTGGACGATGTGCAGAACGTGTATCACAACGTGGATCTGGCTGAATAAAACGGCCCGAGCAGGTGCCGTCTGCAACGATGGCGCTTGCAGCAAGGCTGTTAATGACCCAGGTCAGCCAGTAGCGCGGCCAGAAAACGGGCTGCCTGGCCGCCGTTCAGAGCACGATGGTCAAAGGTGAGACTGACCGGCAGTTGCCAATCCTCGAACCATTCCCCGTTGCGAATACCCGGCTGAGCAAAACGTTTGCCGGCACCCACAATGGCCACCTGGGGAGGCACTACAACCGGGGTGGCATAACGACCGGCCAGGGTACCGAAGTTGCTCAGGGTCAGGGTGGCGCCTTGCAGTTCCCTGGCGGGAATTTTTCGCTGCTCCACATCCCGGCGCAGGCGGTTGAGGCCTTGCCGAAGGTCAGAGGGTTCCCGGTTGGCCACGTCCCGCAATACCGGTACAAAAAGACCGTCCGGGGTATCCACGGCAATCCCCAGGTCCACTTTCTCCACCAATCGCATGCTGAGCTGCTCACCGTCGAACCAGGCGTTCACCGCTGGCTCCGCCTGGCAGCCGGCGACGATGGCACGGATCAGGCGCAGGGTAATATCAGTGTCCTGCGGCCAGTGGCTGACGCTGACCTGATCGAACAGACTCACCGGCACCACCTGTTGCCCGGCGCTGGCCATGGTCTTTGCCATGGTGCGGGCCACGCCTTTCAGCGGCGTGCTGTCGCCGTGGCTGTGTTTCAGGTTGGCGTGTTGCTGCACATCCTCGAGGGTAATGCTGCCCGCCGGGCCGCTGCCCTTGATCTGGTCAAGATTGACGCCCAGGTGGCGGGCCAGGGCGCGGATGGCGGGAGTGGTGCCGCCGGAAGGACGGGAGTCGGGGACGGCGCCGACCACGAAACTGTCCGGATTTTCCGCATCCTCCTTGCTTTGCAGGTTGCCCACCACGGTCTGGCTGCCGCTGCCCTCGTCACCGGCAAAGGCCAGCAGCGGTTCGCCGGTATGCACCAGATCGCCGTTGGCCACGAACAGGGTGGCGATGATGCCGTCCCGGGGAGCGGGGATATCGACAATGGCCTTGGCGGTTTCCACGCTGAGCAGCAGGTCATCCACCTTCACGGTGTCACCTTCTTTCACGTGCCACTCGACGACTTCCGCTTCCTGCAAACCTTCGCCCAGATCGGGCAGGGTGAAGTAGGGCATGTTTCGCTCCTTGGTCACTCGCGGGCATGCAACCCGCTTGACGCCGACACGCCGGAGACGGTGTCTTTCCGTAGGAGCGTCGCTGACGGCGCGATAACCCAGTCTCGAGATACGAGGAACGAGAAGCGAACACCTGGCTTTCCCAGATGCAGGGTTTTGATTTTCGAAACTCGCTTCTCGCAACTCGTTCCTGTTGGGTTATCGCGCCGCGAGCGACGCTCCTACGGAGGCTCTGTTCCGTGCCAGCCTTCCCTCAATACTTCAACGTCTCCTTCGCCGCCGCCACGATACGTTCCACGCTCGGCATGTAATGCTGCTCCATGGCGAAGTAGGGCATGGGGCAGTCATAGCCAGTGACGCGCTCTACCGGCGCGAGCAGATGCATCAGCGCGTCGCTGGCCAGGGTGGCGGCAATCTCGGCACCGAAGCCACCGTTGAGGGGCGCTTCGTGGACGATGACCACGCGGCCGGTCTTGCTGGCGGTGGCGATCAGGGTGTCCCTGTCCAGCGGGTTGAGGCTGGCCACGTCGATCACTTCCGCCTTGATGCCTTCGGCGGCCAATTGCTCCGCCGCGGCCAGGGTTTCATGAATCATGGCGCCCCAGCTGATCAGGCTCACGTCCTCGCCGGCACGCAAGGTAAAACAGCGATCCAGTGGTAGCGGATCATCACCCAGTTCCACCGGTAGCCGTTGCAGGCGGTAGAGCCGTTTCGGTTCCAGAAACAGCACCGGGTCCGGGCAGGCGATGGCGGCGCGTAGCAGGCCATAGGACCTTGCCGGCGAAGAAGGAATCACTACCCGCAGGCCCGGGATATGGGCAAACAGGGCCTCGGTGCTTTCGCTGTGGTGTTCCGGGGCATGGATGCCGCCGCCGAAGGGCGCGCGGATCACCAGCGGGCAGCTCAGCCGGCCCCGGGTGCGGTTGCGCAGGCGGGCGGCGTGGCTGATCAGTTGCTCCAGGGCGGCGTAGATAAAGCCCATGAACTGGATCTCGGCCACTGGTTTGAGGCCCTGGCTGGCCATGCCCACCGCCAGCCCCGCGATCAGGTTTTCCGCCAGCGGGGTATCCATGACCCGACGGAAGCCGAATGTCTCTTTCAGCCCTTCGGTGGCACGGAAAACGCCGCCGTTGGTGGCGATGTCCTCGCCCAGTATCACCACGTTTTCATCGGCCTCCATGGCGTGGCGCAGGGCCTGGTTGACCGCTTCCAGCAGATTGAGCGGAACGCTGGTGTCCGGGTGTGGTTGGGCGCTATGCATGGTGGCCTCCCGGTTGTTGTTGCAGCAGACGTTGCCGTTGTGGCTTGAGGGCCTCGGGCAGCTCGGCGTAGAGGTAGTCGAGCATGTCGGTGGGGGCTTGTGGCGGTTGGTTCAGGTAAGTCTCCACCGCGGTATCCACCCGTTGCTGGCACTCGGCCAGCCACTGCGTTTCCTGCTCCGCATCCCAGTGACCGGCGTCTGCCAGGGCCTGGCGTAGCCGTGCCACCGGTTCCCGTTGCCAGGCGGCATGGAGGTCGCTGGCCTTGCGGTATCGGCCGGCGTCGTCGGCGGTGGTGTGGTCGCTGAGCCGGTAGCTCACCGCTTCAATCAGGGTGGCGCCCTTGCCGTGGCGGGCCTTGTCCAGGGCGTAATCCAGCGCTTCCAGCAGGGCGGGCAGGTCGTTGCCGTCCACCTGGAAGCCTTCGATGCCAACGGCCACGGCTTTTTGGGCGATGGTGTCGCTGGCGGTCTGCAGGCTGCGTGGCACGGAGATGGCCCATTGGTTGTTGTTGACCATCACCACCAGCGGCAGCTGCCAGACGCCGGCCACATTGAGGGCTTCATGGAAGTCACCCCGGGAGGTGGCGCCATCGCCGCAGGTGGCCAGCACGGCGGCTTTTGCGTGGTCCAGTTTGGACTTGGTGGCGATGCCGGCGGCCTGGGTGAGCTGGCTGGCGATGGGGACGCAGTTGGGCAGGTCGCGGGCGGCGGGGGTATCCGCCGGAAAGGCATTGCCGCGCTCGTCGCCGCCCCAGTACTGCAGGATCAGATGCAACGGTATGCCGCGCAGGTATTGGGTGGCGTGGTCCCGGTAGTAGGGCACGAAGACATCATCATCTTGCAGGGCCATGCCGCCGGCGGTGGCGATGGCTTCGGCGCCCAGGCAGGAGGCATAGGTGCCCAGCTTGCCGGTGCGTTGCAGATTCACCGCCTTCTTGTCGAAGGTGCGAATCAGCGTCATATGGCGGTAGCCGTCCACCAGCCGTGGCCAGTCCGTGTTCTCCGGCAGGTCCGGTAGTCGGTGGTGCATGTCGTAGGGCGTAGACGTGAACATGGCATCCTCCTTGGCGGCGTTCAGGCGGCTTCCCAGGCGTGCTTGCCGGTGTCGTCGTGAAGGCGCTGTTCGGCCTGTCTGTCGGCCATCTGTGCCGGACTGAGATGGTGCTGGTCCGCCTGGTCCAGTAGCTGGCTGAGGGTGCGGCCAATGCCGAGCACTTTCTGCCGGATAGTGCTGCGGTCTTCCTGCCGGTGGCCCAACGCCAGCGATATCAGACCGCCAGCGTTATTGAGGTAGTCCGGTGTGTAGAGGATGTCGCGCTGGCGTAGTCGTTGCGCATCGTCGTCGCTGGCCAGCTGGTTATTGGCGGCGCCCACAATCAACGCGGCGTGCAGGCGGGGGATGGTATCGGCGTTCAGCACGCCGCCCAGGGCGCAGGGCATGAAGATATCGCAGGCCACGTCGTAGAGGCTGTCGGCGGGTACCCACCGGGTATTCAGGCGGTCTGCCAGCCGCTGGGCCCGGCGCGGGTCCAGATCCGCCAGAGTCAGCCGGGCGCCGGCCCGGGCCAGCATCAGAGCGAGCTGGCTGCCCACATGGCCCAGGCCCTGAATGGCGATGTGCAGGCCCTTGGCCCCGTGGCGCTGGAAGCGGTGGCGGATACCCGCATCCAGGGCGGCAAATACGCCCAGAGCGGTATAGGGTGACGGGTCCATGCCGTCGCCGGAAAAGCCCCACACATGGCGGGTTCGGGTGGCTACCTGGTCGAGATCGGTGATTTCCGTGCCGGCGTCCATGGCGGTGATATAGCGCCCGCCCAGGCGGTTAACGGCGTCGCCGAAGGCACGGTAAAGGGCAGCCCGGTCGTAGGGTTTGTCTGGTTCCATGATTACCGCCTTGCCGCCGCCCAATGGCAGGCCTGCCAGGGCGGCCTTGTAGCTCATTCCGCGGGCAAGACGGCAGACGTCATTCAGGGCGGTGTGTTCATCGGGGTAGGGAAGACAGCGACAGCCACCGAGGGCAGGGCCCAATCGTGTGGAGTGCAGGGCGATCAGGGCGCGCAGACCGGTTGCCGGATCCCGGAATTGGTGGAGTTCGGCGGCGTCGGTCTGTTCGAGGGTAACGAACATGGCAACGGCTCCTTTCCCGGTGGGGCGGGTAGGCCCGTACGGGAGCGTATTGTGGGGGCCGGGTAAGGCCCTTGGGTTTACTTTAGCGCGGGAAACGGCGGTGCGCCTGTACGGATCTGTTATTTCTGACAAGCGGTGTTATGGGGTGAGGGAATAAGGCTGCACGGTGCGGGACAGTGGTGAATGGCCACCGTAGGAGCGTCGCTGGCGGCGCGATAACGCAACACTGACGAGTTGCGAGAAGCGAGTTTCGAAAATCAAAACCCAGGGGCAGGGAAAGCCCGGTCTTCGCTCCTCGTCTCTCGTCACTCGCAACTGGATTGAACTATCGCGCCGCCAGCGACGCTCCTACGGCTGGGCCGGGGTTCTAGCGGGTAATTCGCACCAGCATGCCGAACATGGGATGGTCGAAGTAGTAGACTTCGTGGCCGGTGAGGCGGCGGCTTTCATCAATTTTCACATAAAAGCGCTGGCCATGACTCTGGGTATTGAACCAGATGCGGGGCTCCACATGCACGTAGCGGGACTGGTGGAATTGCAGGGTGCCTTCCAGTTCCGGAACCTGGCCGTCATCGGTGCTGAGGATCTGGCCGCCGCGCAGGTAGACCGGCACCGTCTCGCTCTTGTTGCCGATGGGCTGACGCCAGGCCTTGTGGTAAAGCTGGCGATACTCGCCGGTGCCGGCCATGCGCTCCATCATGTACTGCAGCACCGTCTGATCCTCCGGTAAAGGCTGCCAGGCTCCCTGGGACAGAGCATCCGGGTCGGCGTATTCACTGACTTGTGGTTCGCCAATGGTGACCGAGTGAGAGGCATAGCGTGGCTGCAGATCCGCGGGCCAGATTTCGTCGCTGCCGCCGTGATCGCGGGCAAACACCAGCACTTCGATGTTGTACCAGCTCTGGGCAATGGCGGCGTTGGCCACGAGGGCCAGCACGACCAGAAAGAATGCGCGAAGCATCGGAAACTCTCCTTTGATGGCCCGTGCGCAGGCCTTATCGTGATGCTGACGTGGGAGCGGGCCTTTCCTGTTGCCTGTGGAACCCGGCTTGGCGGCAGAGAGTTCCGGTGCCTTCCTGGTGCTGGTCGCCTCATCCGGATCAAGGCGTTTCCCTTTACGCACCCACATCGTTTGTTATTGCAAAGACTATAACCAGTTCACACTCCCGGTTCACGACCAACAGTCTGACCGGTCGGTTTTCACGGGTTAGCTGCCCGTATCCTGTTTGATACTCTGGGCGGACAGGCGCTTGAGCAGGGCGTCGACTACCTGAATGCGTTCCTCGGCACTGTCACTGCCCTCTACAAAACGCAGGGCATTGGCCCCTTCCAGCTTGAAGCGGTTGGGCCCGGACTGGACCAGTTTGACAATGGTCAGCGGGTCCACCGGTGTACGCTCGCCAAACTCCAGCTTGCCGCCGCCGGCGTGAGCATCCAGTCGAGTGATGCCCAGTCGTTCTGCCTGCTGACGCAGCTCGGTCACCGCAAACAGGTTTTTCACCGGTTCCGGCAGCAGGCCGAAGCGGTCGATCATCTCTACCTGCAGCTCTTTCAGGCCATCGCGGGTCTTGCAGCCGGCAATGCGCTTGTAGAGTGTCAATCGGCCGAACACGTCGGGCAGGTAATCCTCGGGAATCAGTGCGGGAATGCGCAGGTTCAGCTCCGGGCCGCCGCTGAGGGGCTTTTCCACGTCCGGTTGTTCGCCCCGTTTCAGGGCTTCCACCGCCTGTTCC
>NZ_LWEJ01000023.1:0-8297 GCF_001635525.1 Alcanivorax sp. HI0007 | reverse complement strand
CGACCTGGAAGAGATCTGGCAAGCAGAAAAGGCCGCCTTGCAGGGAGCCCAGGAATACAAGGCAGAACTGGAACAGGCCCGTGTCGAGCTGGAACAGGCCCGTCGCGCCGGAGATCTGAATCGCATGTCCGAGCTGCAGTACGGGGTTATCCCGGAACTGGAGAAGCGGGTGCAGGCGGCCCAGGACCAGGAAGAGCAGCAGTCGCAGACCGAGAACCAGTTGCTGCGCAACAAGGTGACCGATGAGGAAATCGCCGAGGTGGTTTCCAAGTGGACCGGGATTCCTGTGGCCAAGATGCTGGAAGGCGAGAAAGACAAGCTGTTACGCATGGAAGAGGCCTTGCATCAGCGGGTGGTCGGCCAGGCGGAGGCAGTGGAAGCGGTCGCCAATGCGGTGCGTCGCTCCCGGGCCGGGCTGTCCGATCCCAATCGCCCCAATGGCAGTTTCCTGTTCCTCGGCCCGACCGGGGTGGGCAAGACCGAGCTTTGCAAGGCGCTGGCCAACTTCCTCTTTGATACTGAAGAGGCCATGGTGCGTATCGACATGTCCGAGTTCATGGAGAAACACTCCGTGGCGCGGCTGGTGGGTGCCCCTCCAGGCTACGTAGGTTACGAAGAAGGTGGCTACCTGACCGAAGCGGTGCGTCGCAAGCCTTACTCCGTGGTGCTGTTGGATGAAGTGGAAAAGGCGCACCCCGATGTGTTCAACATCCTGTTGCAGGTGCTGGACGATGGTCGCCTGACCGATGGTCAGGGCCGTACCGTGGATTTCCGCAACACCGTGGTGGTGATGACCTCGAATCTGGGCTCCGACCTGATCCAGAAACTGGCTGGAGACAACGATTACGAGGCCATGAAATCAGCGGTCATGGAGGTCGTGGGCAATCATTTCCGTCCGGAGTTCATTAACCGGGTGGACGAAACGGTGGTGTTCCATCCTCTCGCCAAGGATCAGCTCAGGGGCATTGCCGCCATCCAGCTGGATGCGTTGCGCAAGCGGTTGGCTGAACGGGATATCCGTCTTGAGCTCAGCGATACGGCTCTGGATAAACTGGTGGAAGCCGGTTTTGACCCGGTCTATGGTGCCCGGCCCCTGAAACGGGCCATCCAGCAGCAGCTGGAGAACCCGCTGGCCCAGGCCCTGCTCAGGGGAGAGTTTGGTCAGGGAGACACCATTTCCATCGACGTGCATGAGGACCGCTTCACTTTTGAGCGGTGAGAGCGGTGTCCAGTGAGCCCTGGGAGGCAGGGCTCACTTACCCTTAATTCTGGTTGCACTTTTCCAGGGCTTGCTGGCTGCTCTGAACCATCTTTTCTCTTGCTTCCTGGTCCAGAACTTCCAGTTCGCCGGTCTCCGGATTCTTGCTTCGCACAATGGGCTTGTTCTTCAGGGTTTCCAGATTTTTACGGTGTTGTTCGCAGCGCTCCTTGACGACTTCGTCGGGCTCTGACTGGAGGCGCTCGGCCTCCCTGGCTGCTTGGGCAGCCTCTTCTTTGGCATCTTGCCGCGCATTCCGCTTCGCATTCAGGGCCTCCAGTTCGCGGTCCTGATCGGAGCTCGCATTGGCGCGGGTGTTCACTTCTGTGGAGACGACCCCTTGTGGCGGGTTGGCCCCGTAATGGGTCACGCCATCCTCGTCGACCCATTTGTGGAACTTGGCCGCCGAACCGGCGCTGGCAAGGGTGAGCAGGGCACTGCCAAGCAACAGGCTGAATTTGTTCATAATGTTGGTCTTCTTTTCGGGTTGTCTTTTCGGCTCGTACTTTAGCATGACTGTTGAGGGGGATTTTCTGCAACCCAAACCCGACCAAGGGCTTTGAATCGACGCACATTTCTGACAAAATTGAGCCTTTCCGGAGATCGGGACCCGCATTTGCTTACCGGTAAATGTGAGGCCGGGACCCGGGGCACCGTTACCGCGATGTCCTGCCAGCAGTATTACTGCACTCTCGTCCCGCTGTGGGAGCCTCCGGAGGTTTCTCATTCCTATTTAGCGGGAGTAATCCCTCTTCAGGTTTGCAGTGCCTCCGTGTCGCCCTCCCAGCCTGCGTTCGTGTCGGCCACCTCCGACAGGGCCCAAGAGCACCCAAATACGGTGTTTTACCCGCAGGCAGCAAGTTGTAAACCCCGTCCCGCTGCACGGCAGTGGGTTGTATGCATTCTGATTTGAGGTAGCAACCGTGGAAATGTTATCCGGCGCGGAGATGGTGGTCCGTGCGCTGCAAGACGAGGGAGTGGAGTACATCTTCGGGTATCCCGGGGGGTCCGTACTGCACATTTACGATGCATTGTTTCAGCAGGACAAGGTCAGCCACATTCTGGTTCGCCACGAGCAGGCGGCCACCCATGCGGCGGACGGTTATGCCCGTGCCACCGGCAAGCCCGGCGTGGTGATGGTGACCTCGGGTCCCGGTGCCACCAATGCCATTACCGGCCTGGCGACGGCGTTCATGGATTCCATCCCCATGATCGTTCTGTCTGGTCAGGTGCGCTCCGACTGGATTGGCGATGACGCCTTCCAGGAAACCGACATGATCGGCGTGTCCCGTCCGGTGGTGAAGCACAGCTTCATGGTCCGCGATGCCAAGGACATTCCGGAGATCATGAAAAAGGCGTTCTACATTGCCACCACCGGCCGTCCCGGCCCGGTACTGATCGATATTCCCAAGGATCAGACCGCGCCGAACGTGAAGAACCCTTACGAGTATCCGAAAAAGGTCAAGATGCGTTCCTATGCGCCGGTCAGCCGTGGCCACTCCGGCCAGATCCGCAAGGCAGTGGAAGAGCTGATGAAAGCCAAGCGCCCGGTGATCTATGCGGGTGGCGGCGTGATCCAGGGCGAGGGTAGCGAACTGCTGACCAAGCTGGCCCACCGCTTGAACTTCCCGGTAACCAATACCCTGATGGGGTTGGGCTGCTTCCCGGGCACGGATCCGCAGAATGTGGGCATGCTGGGCATGCATGGCACCTATGAAGCCAACATGACCATGCACAGCTCCGATGTGATTCTCGCTGTGGGGGCTCGCCTGGACGACCGGGTGACCAACAACGTGAAGAAATTCTGTCCGGGTGCCAAGATCATCCACATTGATATCGACCCGGCGACTATCTCCAAGAACATTATGGCGCATATCCCCATCGTGGGGCCGGTGCACCAGGTGCTGGAAGAGATGTTGTCGGCTCTGGATGAGCACGGTGGCGAGCCCGACCAGAAGGCGCTGGAGCGCTGGTGGGAAGAGATTGAAGGCTGGCGCAAAGTTCACGGCATGCGCTATGAGACCAATGAAAATGGTCCCATGAAGCCCCAGCAGGTGGTGGAAGCCCTTTACAAGGCTACCGGTGGTGACGCCTATGTGACCTCGGATGTGGGCCAGCACCAGATGTTTGCCGCCCAGTACTACAAGTACGACAAGCCCCGTCGCTGGATCAACTCCGGTGGCCTGGGGACCATGGGCTTCGGTCTGCCGGCGGCCATGGGCGTGCAGTTCGCGTTCCCGGACGCCACCGTGGCCTGTGTCACTGGTGAAGGCTCCATCCAGATGAACATTCAGGAGCTCTCCACCTGCCTGCAGTACGGCCTGCCGGTGAAGATCATCAACATCAATAACCAGGCCCTGGGCATGGTGCGTCAGTGGCAGGACATGCAATACGGTGGCCGCCACAGCCAGTCCTACATGGAGTCCTTGCCGGACTTTGTGGCCCTGGCGGAAGCCTACGGCCATGTGGGCATGAAGGTGACCAAGTTTGAGGACCTGGAAGGGGCCATGAACGAAGCCTTTGCCCTGAAAGATCGCCTGGTATTCATGGATATCTATGTGGACCCCACCGAGCACGTGTACCCGATGCAGATTGCAGACGGTTCCATGCGCGACATGTGGCTGAGCAAGACGGAGCGGACCTGATGCGTCGTATTATCTCTATTCTGATGGAAAACGAGCCGGGCGCACTGAGCCGGGTGATCGGTCTGTTCTCCCAGCGGGGCTACAACATCGAAAGCCTGTCGGTGGCGCCCACCGAAGACAGCACCCTGTCGCGCCTGACCCTGACCACCTTTGGTAATGATCTGAAGATCGAGCAGATCACCAAGCATCTGAACAAGCTGATCGAGGTGGTCAAGCTGGTGGATCTCACCGAAGGGGCGCACATCGAGCGCGAGCTGATGCTGATCAAGGTAAAAGCCACCGGCGCCCAGCGTGCCGAGGTAAAGCGCAGTGTGGATATCTTCCGCGGCCAGATCGTGGATGTGACCAGCACCGTCTATACCATTCAGCTCACGGGTGCTTCCGACAAACTGGACGCCTTTATCGGTGCCATCGGGGAGACCCAGGTACTGGAAGTGGTGCGTTCCGGGGTATCGGGGATTTCCCGCGGCGAAAAAGTGTTGAGCCTGTAAGATCACTCGATGCCTGACGCCAGACAAAAAAAACCGCTCTTCGGAGCGGTTTTTTTGTGGGGGGATAACTGCCTGTGGTTGAGTCGCGAGTTACGAGAAGCGAGTTGCGAAAGGCAAAGACTTGGGCTTTGCTCTTCGAAACTCGAAACTCGAAACTCGAAACTCGAAACTCGAAACTCGAAACTCGAAACTCGAAACTCGAAACTCGAAACTCGAAACTCACCCTATTCCGGTAGCTGCGACCAGAAGGCTTGAATCAGCGGCTCTTCCCGCCGTCTCTCCTGAGTAAACAGGCCCACCTCATAGGGTGCCAGCGCCGGCTGAACATCCAGGGGACGGGTGCGGCCGGCCAGGGGGCTGTTGTCCAATACGATTTTCGGCACGATACCCACCCCGAAGCCCAGGCTCACCATACTGACGATGGCCTCATTGCCACCCACCTGGGCATAGATATGCGGCTTGACGCCCAGTTGTCGAAACCAGCGGTCCACCCGTTCCCGGGCCAGGCCTTCCTCGGAAAGGATCATGGGAACATCTTCCCAGGCAGCTTTAGTCGCGCTGCCGCTGAGCCGTTCCGCCAGTTGGGCCTGCCCGGCCTGGGCAATAAACAGTAGCGGAGAGCGGGCGATGGGGCGGAAGGCAATGCCTGCGGGAAGGTGATCCGGCCTGGCACCGATGGCGATATCTTCCTCGCCGTACTGGATCCGTTGCACCGCCTGGGCCGGGTCACCGGTATGCAGCTTCAGTTCGATGCGGGGGTACTGGTGGCGAAAGCTGCTGAGAATATCGTAGAGAAAGCTGTAGCTGGCGGTCACCGAACAGTACAGGCTCAGCTCCCCCTGCAGCACCCGCCGGTCTTCCTGCAGGGCGTGACGCAGGTTGTCCCATTGCATCAGGGTATTTCGGGCGTATTCCTGAAAGCGTTGCCCCTCCCGGGTGAGAGTGACGCTGCGATTGTCGCGGTAGAACAGCGGTACGCCCAGCTCATCTTCCAGTTGCTGGATGGTACGGCTGAGCGTGGACGGGCTCACATGGCACATGGTGCTGGTGCGCCCGAAATGCAACGTGTCCGCCAGGGTCAGGAACAGGCGGAGCGGCTTGGTATCCATGGATGGCTATATCACTTTGCGTTGCGGTAAATGAAATGCAATGTTTCAAATATATCATTTTACGCAATGCGACGGATAGCCTAGAGTGGCGGGCCTGTCCGGGCAGGTTCCCTTTGTGCCTGTCCGTCACCGATTTCCGATATCTGAAAGAGCCAGAGCTATGAGCATGCAAGTGTATTACGACAAGGATTGCGACCTTTCCATCATCCAGGGCAAGAAAGTGGCCATCATCGGTTACGGCTCCCAGGGCCACGCCCATGCCTGCAACCTGAATGATTCCGGTGTGGACGTGACTGTCGGTCTGCGCCCGGGCTCTTCCTCCATCGCCAAGGCTGAAGCCCATGGCCTGAAAGTGAGCGATGTGCCGTCTGCTGTCGCTGCCGCTGACGTGGTAATGATCCTGACCCCGGACGAGTTCCAGTCCCAGCTGTACCGTGAAGAAATCGAGCCGAACCTGAAAGAGGGTGCCACCCTGGCGTTCGCCCACGGTTTTGCTATCCACTACAACCAGATCGTTCCCCGTGCCGACCTGGATGTGATCATGATCGCCCCGAAAGCGCCGGGCCACACTGTGCGCACCGAGTTCACCAAGGGGGGGGGTATCCCTGACCTGATCGCCATCTTCCAGGATGCTTCCGGCAACGCCAAGAATGTGGCTCTGTCCTATGCGTCCGGCGTCGGCGGTGGCCGTACCGGTATCATCGAAACCACCTTCAAGGACGAGACCGAAACCGATCTGTTCGGTGAGCAGGCCGTTCTGTGTGGGGGTGCGGTCGAGCTGGTGAAAGCCGGTTTCGAAACCCTGACCGAAGCGGGCTACGCCCCGGAAATGGCCTACTTCGAGTGTTTGCACGAGCTGAAGCTGATTGTTGACCTGATGTACGAAGGCGGTATCGCCAACATGAACTACTCCATCTCCAACAACGCGGAGTATGGTGAGTACGTGACTGGCCCGGAAGTGATCAACGACGAATCCCGTGCGGCCATGCGCAACGCCCTGAAGCGCATCCAGAGCGGCGAGTACGCCAAGCAGTTCATCTCTGAAGGCGCCCTGAACTACCCGTCCATGACGGCTGCCCGTCGCAACAACGCGGCGCATCCCATCGAGCAGGTAGGTGAGAAACTGCGCGGCATGATGCCCTGGATCCAGGCAAACCAGATCGTCGACAAGAGCAAGAACTAAGCGCTTGCACGGATCATCAAAAAACGCGGCTTCGGCCGCGTTTTTTGTTTACGGTCACTGCGTTAGACTAGTCACACCCAATTTGGATGGACCACCATGCAGGACAACGACAAGACAACGACCCCGGAGCAGCCAGAAACCTTTGAGGTGGTGGAGGCCGAGCACCGTACCGGCGCCCGTCACAAGGGGGTTTACCTGCTGCCGAACCTGTTTACCACCGGTGCCCTGTTCGCCGGCTTCTATGCCATCGTGGCGGCCATGAATGGCCTGTTCGAGCATGCAGCCATCGGTATTATCGTGGCGGGCATCCTGGACGGCCTGGATGGCGGAGTGGCCAGGCTCACCAATACCCAGAGCAAGTTCGGCGCGGAGTACGACTCCCTGTCTGACTGCGTTGCCTTCGGGGTGGCACCGGGACTGGTGGCCTATTCCTGGGGGCTCTCGGAGCTGGGCAAATTTGGCTGGATGGCCGCCTTTATCTATGTGGCCTGCGCGGCATTGCGTCTGGCCCGCTTCAATGTGCAGGCAGAAAGCACTGACAAGCGCTTCTTCATCGGTCTGCCAAGCCCCACCGGGGCAGGCCTGGTGGCAACGCTGGTGTGGCTGGGGGCCAGCCGGGGCATAGACGGTAATGATATCTCCTGGATTGTGGCGCTGGTGGTGGCGGGTGCGGGTCTGCTGATGGTGTCGTCGGTGAAGTACCACTCCTTCAAGGAGCTCCATATCGGTCGGGTTCCGTTCAAAGTGTTGCTTGGGGTTATCGTGGCCTTCGCGATTGTCTTCCTGGATCCGCCCCTGGTGCTGCTTACGGTGGCCATTGTCTATGTGGTGGCGGGGTTGCTGATGAGCCTGTGGCGGTTACGCAAGGCGGATTGAGTTTCCCGCAAGATTCCGAAGGGCGCCGAAATGGCGCCCTTTTTCATGCCGGGAGCCAGGCAGGCGGGAGGTGAGTGCATTTTTTTGCTTTTGGTGAGCCTTTGATGGGGAGTTTCTCTGTCCCCGGGGTAGAAAAGAAAGAGAGTGGGGCGAATTCATACCTGCGGGCGGCTGGAGAAAGTGCCGATAAGCAAATGAAACTGCTCAAGAAATCACCGTAAACAGGGGTTTTCGCTGGTTTTTTGCCCGCCATGCCTAAAAGGTGACCGTTTGATAAAAAAGTGATGAAAAAAGTGTTGACGGTCCCCGGGAAATCTCTAGAATGCGCCCCCACAGAGACGGCGGACACGGCAACACGCCAAGGACGCAGTCAGGAAGCCAAGGCTTCCAAGCTCTTTAACAATCAGGCAAGCAAACGTGTGGGACCTGTTCGGGACGATGTCTTTACAGATAATCAGTTCTGAACGAGTCAACAAAGTTTTTGTTAATTCAGATGATGAACTGAGCATGGTTTAAGTGCGTAGGCACTTTAAACGCTTTTCTTAACTGAAGAGTTTGATCATGGCTCAGATTGAACGCTGGCGGCAGGCCTAACACATGCAAGTCGAGCGGAAACGATGGTAGCTTGCTACCAGGCGTCGAGCGGCGGACGGGTGAGTAACGCGTGAGAATCTGCCCATTTGTGGGGGATAACTCGGGGAAACTCGAGCTAATACCGCATAATCCCTACGGGGG
>NZ_LWEJ01000022.1:0-6157 GCF_001635525.1 Alcanivorax sp. HI0007 | reverse complement strand
GTCCATCTGCGCCGCACCGGTGATCATGTTCTTCACATAATCAGCGTGACCGGGGCAGTCTACGTGGGCGTAGTGACGAGTCGGGGAATCGTATTCCACGTGAGAGGTTGCAATGGTGATACCACGCTCACGCTCTTCCGGGGCATTATCAATACCGTCGAAAGCGATGGCGCTACCGCCCCAAACTTCTGCACACACGCGGGTCAGCGCGGCGGTCAGAGTGGTTTTACCATGGTCAACGTGACCGATGGTGCCTACGTTTACGTGCGGTTTATTACGTTCAAACTTTTCCTTTGCCACGACTCTTCACCTCTTAACTTGGCTGTGCTTCCTCGCCATATGGCGCGCATACACCCGATAAAGACACATTTAAGGACTGTATTGATAAACACAGACCACCTTGGCACCATCAAGACACATGAAGCCGGACCCAGGATATACCTGGGCCCGGAAATTGGAGCTCTTGACCGGATTTGAACCGGTGACCTCACCCTTACCAAGGGTGTGCTCTACCTACTGAGCTACAAGAGCATAACCTTCATGTCACCTGGTGGTGACCAAACTCTACCGGAGCTGGAGCGGGTAGCGGGAATCGAACCCGCATCATCAGCTTGGAAGGCTGAGGTTCTACCGTTGAACTATACCCGCAAACCTTCCGATGCCTGCCAGCCTTCCGGCCATACAAACCATCCAAAGAATGATCTGCTTTTTATCTGGTGGAGGGGGGAGGATTCGAACCTCCGAAGCTTTCGCGTCAGATTTACAGTCTGATCCCTTTGGCCACTCGGGAACCCCTCCAGAAAAGGGCCTACATTCTCTTTACGGCCCAACCACTTGTCAACCAATTTTCAAGTAGTTAGGCACGTTTAAAGCTGGAGCTGGCGAGAGGAGTCGAACCCCCGACCGGCTGATTACAAATCAGCTGCTCTACCAACTGAGCTACGCCAGCTCACAAGGGTTGCGAATTCTATAGAAAGGAATCAGGTGGCGCAATCCACTTGAGGATCAAACGCCTAATAATTGCTCAGCCATTCAGGGGCAGGCCACCCAATCCAGCTTAAGGGACTGATTTGCCTCAAGAAAGATATTCAGCTCAGGTTTCTCTTCCGGCTCCTGATCCATCAGGTAAACCCAGTATTCCGTCACCGCCCGGGACGTTTCTCGCACAAAGGCCGGATAACCGGCATTGCGCATCTTTACGCGCAAGCCTTCCGCCGACTCCGCACTGGAGAAGTACCCCAATGAAATGGCATTGGCATCCTCGCCCTCCTTGACCACAAAGCTGTCCACGCCATGATCCTGCAACTCATGAAGCACACGCAGCGCCCTCTCCCTGTCGGCATAGGGAGGCAGATACACCCAGTTGAGCCGATCCTTCTGAATATTCAGAGCCCGCACCTGACCCGACAGCCCTGCCGCCCTCAGCTGGACCGCGCCAGCCTGGGCCGCGTCACGGGACTCCCAGGGGCCGACTACCGCACACAGAGAGCCCGCCTCCGGTCTGCGCGCGCCGTCCCGGATCGGCTGGGAGCGCTCGGAAAGCAACACCAACCGCTCTCCTCCCACAGACTGCGTCGGCACCCGCAAGGACACTGCCTCACGGGGAGCCAGGTTCTTGGTAAGCTGCACCCCCAGATAAACCAGATTGACGACCAGCAAGCTGTAAAATATCCACCGCACCGGTGTTCCCCCACCATTATTGTTGTCGGTCTGCCACGCGCTCAAGGCCATCTAGGACAAGGTCGGGCATATGCAGAAACTCGAACTGGAAAGCACCTGTCAATTTCGGGGCATCACCGCCAGTTACCAGCACTTTACAAGTATCTTCAAGCACTTGGCGCAGTTCAACCACCACCTCCGTGACGAAGGCCACAGACATGCGCAACAAACCATTGTGCACACACTCCCCGGTGGATCGGCCCAGAGCCGGTCGGGCCGTAGCCGGCTCGATATGCACATCGGAGGTATCCCGCAACAGGGCAGTACGCAACATTCCCAAGCCAGGCACAATATAACCGCCGAGAAACTCCCCCTTTTCATTCACCGCATCAATGGTGAGAGCACTGCCACAATCGATAATGATACTGGCACCAAAGCGCTGATGACCCTCAATCATTGCCACCCAGCGATCCACTCCCAGCTTGCGAGGCTCCGGATAGCAGTTTTGCACACCGAAATCCTGACCACAGGAATAATAAAAACACGGCGTCACACCCGTCCGATCTGCCAACAGCCCCGCGATCTCGGCATCCGCTGAGGGGCCCGCCACTGACGCAATCCAGATTGCATCAACCCGATCACTGCCTTGCAGTAAAGCGTCCACGACAGCGGGCCAGTCTCGCCCGTGTCGACAGCCCCCCTGCTCCACCTTATCACCGTGGCGAAAGCGCCATTTCATGGCGGTGTTACCCACATCCACAAACAGTTTCATCGGACTCTCAAACTCACTTCACCGCCATAGACTTCACGCACGCCATTCGGTGTTTCCACGCGCAAAGCCCCATCCCCCAGAACGCCTGCCGCCTTACCGGTAAACACCTGCTCAGCGGATTGAACCTGAACCAACTCACCCTTCACCGCATCATAGCGGTCAAAGTCTCCCCGGAAAGCCGCAAACCCTTGTTGCGAAAAACGCGGCAGCATATCCAGCAAATGCGTCAGCACGCAGCCTGCCAACACCGTCCTGGGCGGCATATCGGCCAGCTCACTGGCAAGGTCGGTCCAGGTCTGGTCAATATCCCTGGCCTGGTGCCCCGTCATGCAGCCATTGACACCGACCCCGATCACCACATCCACCTGGCCATCCATCTCACCGGCCAGCTCTATCAGGACACCGCCGACCTTGGCACCATTGATCTGCAAATCATTGGGCCACTTCAGACCTACCGGCAATGACGGATCCAGCTCCTGCAATGCCTGAGCCACCACCACACCCACCGCCAGACTCAACCCGCCCAAAGCGGCAAAACCACCACTCACCGGAAAACGAATGGATACGTAAAGATTGGCCGCAAAGGGAGACTGCCACTGCCTGCCTCTTCGGCCACGGCCGGCAGTCTGGCACTCGGAGAGAAACACCTGGGGACGACGTACTGGCCCCTTGATGGCCAGCGCATCGGCATTGGTGGATTCGGTTGCCCACCGATAGTGCAGCTGGGCCCGTTCCCCCAGCAACACTTCCAGTGACAACGGATCAATCAGGTCGACCGGTTGAGCCAGCCGATAACCTTTGCCCTTGACGGATTCCAGCGGCAAACCGAATTCCTCAAGGCGCTGAACACGCTTCCAGATAGCAGCCCGGGAAATCCCCAGCGCCTCCCCCAACTCGGAGCCGGAGCGGAACCGGCCATCAGCCAGAAGGCGGATCAATTGCTGATCCGCCTCTTTGAAGGTGCTCAAGCTTCCCAAACCACCCCTTTGGTCTTCGCCCACTTGGGAATGTCATCCGCATAACGTTTTTCAATTTCGTTACGCTTCAACTTCAGGGTCGGTGTAATCAGGTTGTTCTCTACCGTCCATGCATCCTTACACACGACCAGAGTCGTCATACGCTCATGGGGGTCGAGCTCGTTATTGACTCGGGCCAGCAGGGCTTCAAGTTCCTTGGTGAAATGCTCTTTTTCACTGGCTTTGGACAACTTTTCCTGCTCTTCCGGGGTAATATTCAGCAACGCAATGGGCTGCCCCATCCCCTGACCGATGACACAGGACAACTCCAGACCCGGCTGCGTGGAGAGACGGTTTTCGATCGGAGCCGGCGCCACATATTTCCCTTTTTCCGTCTTGAAGATTTCCTTCACTCGACCGGTAATACGCAAACGTCCTTTCTCGTCAATTTCGCCCACATCACCGGTATGCAACCAGCCATCTTCGGTAAGATCTTCCGCGGTCTTTTCTGGCTGCTTGTAGTAGCCTTTCATATTACCGAGGCTACGCACCATAATCTCACCGCCCTCACCAATCCGGCATTCCACGCCATCATTGGGAGTCCCCACCCAACCGATCTTCTGGTCACCCTCTTCAGTGGTATGTGACCAGGCCAGATTCTCGGTCATGCCGTAAACTTCAAGAATTTCCAGATCCAGCTTCTTGAACCAGGTAATGATATCCGGGGACAGTGCGGCCGCGCCGGACAGCGCAATACGGCATTGATCCAGCCCCATGGCTCCCAGCACTTTCTTTTTGATCACTTTGTTCAGGAAAGGAATCTTGAGCAGCTTGTTCAGCTTCTTGGGAGGCACCGCTTCAGAAGCCTTTTGGTAGAACTTGGACCAGATACGTGGCACCGCAAAGAACACCGTAGGCTGGGCGCGCTTGATGTCTTCACCGAACGTTTCCAGAGATTCCGCAAAGAAAATCTTGCCGCCCACGTAAAGCTGGGCGATTTCCACAGCCACCCGTTCAGCCACATGGGAAAGCGGCAAGTAGGAGATCATTCTCTCTTCCGGTGTCAGGTTATACACCTTGATCATTTTTTCGCCGACGATGGAGAAAGACTGGAAGTCATGCATCACCCCTTTGGGCATACCCGTGGTGCCAGAGGTATAGATGATGGTCGCAATATCTTCCATGGCAGGCTCGGCCACTTGCTCCAGTGGTGCCGTATCGCGAATGATATCGCCCCAATTGGGGAAATCATTCAGTGCATCGCGGGGGGCAAGAGTGAACGCCACTTGCTTGACGCCGTCCGGAACCCCTCCTTTCATGATGTCCCAGTCATCCAGCTTGCCGACAAAAAGGAACTTTGACTCACTGTGCTCCATGATCTGACGGACCGTCTCCGCAACCAGTGTCGGGTACAAGGGAACACTCACTGCACCGGCCATCCAGATAGCGAGGTCGGCAATAATCCACTCCGCACAGTTTTTGGAAACCAGAGCCACATGGTCACCTTTCTGCACGCCCTGGGACTGCAGGTAAGCCGCCATTCTGCGAGCTTCATCATTGATCCGGGCCCAGGTATAGTCCTGCAGCTCACCACCGCCCATGGGCTGAACCATGGCCACTGACTGGCCCTGCTTCTCGCAACGCTGCTCCAGCGCTTTAAGGGGGCTCATTACTGCTGCCTTATTATCCATTGTCATAATTCTTAACCTTTTCCCAAGTCCAAACGTATTGATACAGCCCGTTTCAGCGGGTCTGGCGCAGGCCTACCCTGCAAAAGCAAAATGATCATTGCCCCGACGACGGATGCCGAACCATCCACCACCGGGCCAGGGCCCTGTATACACAGGGCCATCTTGATTCAGCAAACCCCAACCATACCACTTTCGTCGCTTGTGATGGAGCCTTTACAGCGGCAGATGGCAGGGTTATAGCCATACCAGATAATGGCGATGCCCAGCATAGAATGGCCGCCATCCGGGATAAAGCCCCTCTTGGTTTAATAATGTTGACCGCTCTTTCTATTGCCAGAAGCGTGCTCCCGGCCGCACCCTGAAAGCCTTCAAATCCAAAGGGAGCAGAGAGCATGTTTCTCAAAGAGCGGAGCAGCGGCCACCTGGTGCAGGTAGTCGAACCCACGGAACTGGTTAACCCTTTACGCACGCAGATTAGCGGGCGCTATCATCACGGCGAAGAAGCCCAGGAAGCGGAGCCATTCAACAAGGCCGATCTGGTGTTTCCGTCAGGCGAGACGCTTCCCCGATGCTGGGTGGATCCCCATTATCGGGATGATGAAATCCCCAGTACCGGGATGGGAGTCTAGATCTGACATTTGGGCCGGGCTGCGCCAACCGGATTTTGACCAGAGGCCAAGGCTTCAAAGAGACAATAAACCCGTTGGAGCCATGCTTGCATGGCGAAGGGCTTGCTTTAGGTTTCTTTGACCTTGGCTGGACGACTGACTTAGGTCGCAAGCAAGCGTGCCATCCCTTCGGGACGCCTTCGGCGCCTAAGCCTGCCACCTGCGGTGCATCGGGTTTCACACCTCGGTCCCCCTTGAGGGG
Source organism: Alcanivorax sp. HI0007 (assembly GCF_001635525.1). Classification (NCBI taxonomy): domain Bacteria; kingdom Pseudomonadati; phylum Pseudomonadota; class Gammaproteobacteria; order Oceanospirillales; family Alcanivoracaceae; genus Alcanivorax; species Alcanivorax sp. HI0007. Next base: position 209 of record NZ_LWEJ01000022.1, on the reverse strand, counting down.
ATGGCAGCGCGAGCGCTGCGAGGTAGGGAGAGTGGATCACCGTGATCCTGAATAAAACAAAAAACCCCCGACACTTTCGTGACGGGGGTTTTCTGTTTTATTTAAGAGCCTGACGATGACCTACTCTCACATGGGGAGACCCCACACTACCATCGGCGATATGTCGTTTCACTTCTGAGTTCGGCATGGGATCAGGTGGTTCCAACACT
>NZ_LWEJ01000021.1:0-25029 GCF_001635525.1 Alcanivorax sp. HI0007 | reverse complement strand
AGCTGCTGCAGGGCATCGATCACCTGCGAAGGGGGCAGCTGGCGCAGACAATTCAAATGCCCCAGCGGGCATTCCCGTTCGAAACAGGGGCTGCATTCCAGCCCCAGCCTTACCACTGCCACTCTATCACCCAATGGCGGGGTAAAACCTGGGGACGTGGAACCGTACACGGCCACCAGCGGCCGCTTGAGCGCCGCAGCGATATGCATCAGGCCGGAATCGTTGCTGACCACCGCGGTGGTCGCCGACAGCAGATCCACCGCCTGTTCCAGGGAGGTATTGCCGGCCAGTACCGCTGCTTGCTCGGCGGCGCCGTTTTCGAGCATCTCGACAATGGCTCTGGCCACCGGCTGATCCTTGCCGGAGCCAAAGATCCACACCTGGCCCCCATGGTCGATCCAGTGCTGGGCCACCGCCGCGTAATGATGTTCCGGCCAACGCTTGGCCGGGCCGAACTCCGCACCGGGGCAAAGGCCCAGCACCGGTCGCTGCGTCGTCAACCCATGGGCCACCATGGCCTGCTGCAGTGAGTCTTCACTCACCTCCAGGTGCGGCGCGGTAATGGTATCCAGCTGTGGCACCGACGCGTCGGCTGGCTGAGCCAGCGCCACAAAGCGCTGCACCATCAACGGATAGCGGTCCTTGTCCAGCTTGCGGACATCGTTGAGCAACCCATAGCGCATCTCTCCGCGCCAACCGATGCGACGGGGAATCTTCGCCGCCCAGGGCACCAGGGCAGACTTGAGGGAATTGGGCAGCACATAGCTTTGCTGGTATTTGCCACGCAGTGACTTGCCCAGGGCATGCCGCTCACCCAGCTTCAGGTCACCATGGTCGAAAGGCAGCGACAGGGCCTCGCGCACTTCCGGCATGCGCGACAACAGCGGCCGACACCAGGCCGGTGCCAGCACATCAATGGCGCAATCGGGGTATTGGCGACGCAGTTCGGAAAACAGGGTCTGGGCCATGACCATGTCGCCGACCCAGGACGGGCCGACGACAAGGATGGCGGAAGGCGAGTCGGACAAGGTAGCCGGCATGCGCCTGCTCAGCCCACGTAAGTGAGCCAGTCTCCGTAGTCGTCATCCAGCTTGCCGCGCACCAGATCAAAGTACACTGCCTGCAGCTGCTCGGTGATCGGGCCACGCTTGCCTTCACCGATGATACGGCCATCCAGTTCACGGATCGGCGTCACTTCGGCAGCGGTGCCGGTAAAGAAGGCCTCATCCGCCACGTAGATTTCATCCCGGGTGATGCGCTTCTCGCGAACTGTGTAGCCACGCTCTTCGGCCAGCTGGATGATGGTCTTGCGGGTGATGCCATCCAGGCAGGAGGTGAGCTCCGGGGTGTAGAGGACCTGCCCCTTGATCACGAAAATGTTCTCACCGGAGCCTTCTGCCACGTAACCTTCGTTGTCCAGCAGCAGGGCTTCGTCGGCACCGCCGGACAGGGCCTCATTCAACGCCAGCATGGAGTTGATGTAGTTGCCGTTGGCCTTGGCCTTGCACATGGTGATATTCACGTGGTGGCGGGTGTAGCTGGAGGTGCGCACCTTGATGCCCAGCTCCAGGGCTTCCGGGGACATGTAGGCCGGCCATTCCCAGGCCGCGACCATCAGGTGCACCTTCAGGTTATGGGCGCGCAGCCCCATGCCCTCGCTACCGTAAAACGCCATGGGCCGCAGATAGGCATGGGGCAGGTTGTTCTCTTTCACCGCAGCAATTTGCGCAGCGTTGACCTCGTCCTTGGAGAACGGGATCTTCATGTTCATGATATGGGCACTATTGAACAGGCGGTCCGTGTGTTCCTTCATGCGGAAGATGGCCGGACCCTTGGCCGTTTCGTAGGCGCGCACCCCTTCGAACACCCCCATGCCGTAGTGCAGGGTGTGCGTCAGCACATGCACCTTGGCCTCCTGCCAGGGAACCAGTTCGCCATCCAACCAGATAAAACCGTCTCTTACAGCCATCGACATGGCAGTGATACTCCCAGAACTAAGGACCGGCAGGTGTCAGCCCTGCAGGTCGAACCAGTGCTTCCAGATCGCTCGCACGCCTTCACGCAAATCGCGGAATTGGGTGTCGTCGACGATGGATTTCTCTTTGCGCAACGAGGCGCGATGAGCCGCGGATCGGTAAGCGAGGTACGCTTCCCGCAGCAAGCCGGCATCCTGCGCCGACATAATATCCAGTGCAGCCAGTGTTTCGAGCAGCCGCACATTATCGGTGAAGCGGGTCAGTTCACCGTGGGAGGAGGCCCATCTCAGAACCCCGTATTGCACCATAAATTCGATATCAACGATACCTCCCGGGTCCTGCTTGAGATGAAAACGGTCCTCGCCCTTTTCGCCCAGGTGGTCAACCATCTTGTCGCGCATGGCCAGGACATCCTCGCGCAACTTGTCCAGCGGCCGCTCCAGGCACAGTACCTGATGGCGAATGGCGTCAAAGCGGGCCCGCGCCCGGTTGCAGCCAGCCACCACACGGGCCCGCACCAGGGCCTGATGTTCCCAGGTCCAGGCATCGTTGAGCTGGTATTTCTCGAACGAATCCATGGAGCTGACCAGCAGACCGGCACTGCCGGAGGGGCGCAGGCGCATATCCACTTCGTACAACTGGCCACTCATGGTACGGGTGGAGAGAATATGAATGATGCGCTGGCCCAGGCGGGCGTAGAACTGTTCGTTGGACACCGGCTTGTCGCCGTCGGTCATGCCGCCGCTGGCCGCATCATGCAGGAACACCAGATCCAGATCGGAGTTGTGCCCCAGCTCGATACCGCCCAGCTTGCCGTAACCGGCCACCACAAAATCCGGATTGCAGGGCTGGCCATCCAGACGCGAGGGGCGGCCGTGGCGCTCTACCAGCGGCTCCCAGGCCAGCATCACAACCTGGTTGAGGATGCTTTCCGCCAGCCAGGTGAGATAGTCGCTGACCTTCATCAACGGCAGCACTTCGGTGACTTCCGAGGCTGCTACCCGCAGCAGGTGGGCCTGCTTGAAATTACGCAGCACCTCCATCTGCTGTTCCAGATCATCCTCGGCCACCCGCAACAGCTGCTGACGCAACTCGTCATCCAGCTCCGCCCGCTCCGGCGGCGAATAGAGGGTGCGAACATCCAGCAACTCGTCCAGCAGCACCGGGTGCAGGGTGAGACGCTCGGCGATCCAGGGGCTGGCCCCGGACAACTTCACCAGCTGGGTCAGGGCGCTGGGGTTTTCCACCAGCAGCGCAATGTAGGCACTACGACGCAACACGGCTTCCACGAAGGCCAGCAGGCGCACCACCGTGGTTTCGCCATGGCCCTGATAGCCCAGGGCTTCCAGCAGCAGCGGCATCAGCCGGTCCAGTCGCTCACGGCCAATCGCCTGCATGTTCTGCACCGAACGGCTTTCGCGGAAATCATTCAGGTGAGCGTAGACCTTGTCACCTTCCTGCACCCCAATGGCTTCCAGCTGGGCAGCCGCCTGGGTGGCATCCAGCTCGCCCAGCCACAGATCCAGCAGCTCCTGATCGGCGCCCTGGGCCGCATCGGTTTCCTGTTCCGGGTCGGCAATCACCTGGCTGAAATGGTGACGGACACTCTCCCGGTAACGCCGCAACTTGCGCTCGAAGGCGGCACGGGCAGAAAAGCCCATGGCAAAGGTCAGCCGTTGCCAGCCCAGCTCGTCGTCAGGCAGGCGCTGGGTCTGCTTGTCCGCGATTCCCTGCAGCCGATGCTCCACATCCCGCAGGAACAGATAGGCTTCGGTCAGCTCCTCCGCCACGTCCTCCGGCAACAATTCCAGTTCCACCAGTTGCGGCAGCACCTTGATCAGGTTGGGCTCCCGCAGGGCCGGCAGCTGGCCACCCCGGATCAACTGGAAGGCCTGGACGATAAATTCCACTTCACGGATGCCGCCGGCACCCAGCTTCACATCCGCCTGCATGCCCTTGCGGTTCACTTCCCGTTCGATCAGGGACTTCATCTCGCGCAGGGAATGGAAAGCGCCGTAGTCGATATAACGGCGGTAGACGAAGGGATTGAGCCGCTTGATCAGCCGCTTGCCGGCCTGCAAATCGCCGCCGACCGGGCGCATCTTGATCAGCGCGTAGCGCTCCCACTCACGGCCCTGGGTTTCGTAATACCCTTCCATGGCATCGAAGCCGATGGCCAGCACGCCGCTCTTGCCCCAGGGACGCAGGCGCATGTCCACCCGGAAGACAAAACCATCGGCGGTGGGCTGGTCCAGGGCCTTGATCAGCTGCTGCCCCAGACGCACAAAAAACTGGTGATGGCTCAGGCTGCGCCGCTCACCCTCGATTTCCCCTTCATGCTCGTAGGCAAAGATCAGGTCGATATCCGAGGACAGGTTCAGCTCCCGGGCGCCCAGCTTGCCCATGGCCAGCACCACCAGCTGCACCGGCTTGCCATCCGGCCCCATGGGGGTGCCGCTTTTTTCGCAGGCCCAACCATGCAGCACGCTCAGTGCTTCCTGAATCAGGGTGTCCGCAAGCAGGGACAGGTCCGCCACGGTGGTGTGGTAATCCCCCATCCCGGCCAGGTCCCGCCAGATGATGCGCACCATGTGCCGGTGACGCAGCCGACGCAAAGCCCGTTTCAGCTCATCCTCATTATCGCAGTCGCCCAGCAATTCGCGCACGGCCTGGCGCAGGGACGCCTCCGCCAGGGGCTGAGTCGGATCACTGTCCTGCAGCCACTGGCCCAGGCCCGGATCACGCTGAAACTGTTGCGCCACATAGTCGGAGCCAGCCCACACCCGGGGCAGGTCATCAAGAAGGGAGTCAGGGATACGATGACCGGATTCCACGAAGTGTTGCCAGTGCTGACTGACCAGCACCGATAGTTCATCCGGCAGAGCGTGATATTGGGGTTCTGTCATGGGCGGCTATTGTCGTACGGGAGGGCGCGAAAGGCTAGAGGCCAGGAGGGAGTTGCAAGTTGAAAGTTCAAAGTTGCAATCAGGAACAGCCGGGGACGCTTAACGCAGGCCATGCCCGCGATTCACGATCCGCAGGTTCGCCATGCAAGCATAGCTCCTACACCTGCCGCATGAGCCATGTTCACATGGTGAGCCAGCCATGCCGCGCGAAGCTCCGCCTTTTGCGGATACCGCCCCCCTTTCTTCGCGCCTTTCAACTTTGAACTTTCAACTCGCTCCTTTTCTATCCCAGCAAAATATCCTGCGACGGCGTCACCCGCATGACCTCTTCAATGGTAGTCAGCCCCTTGGCAACCTTCATGGCACCACTGATGCGCAGGGGCTTCATGCCGTTTTTCAGGGCCTGGCGGGTCAGGGTTTCCAGCTCGGAGCCCCGGGAAATATGGTTTTTGAGGCTGGTATTCAGAGGCATGGTCTCATAGACCCCCACACGCCCAAGGTAACCGGTATCCCGGCACTCCAGGCAGCCCACCGGGCGATAGGTCTTTTCCGGCGGCTTCATCTTGAAGGGGCGAACCAGCTCTTCCCAGGCCTGCACATCGGTTTCCGTTGCCTGCTTGCAATGGGGACACAGGGTACGGATCAGACGCTGGGCCATGACCCCAAGCACCGTGGCACTGATCATGTAGGCTGGCACGCCCAGATCCACCAGACGGGTAATGGACGAGGGGGCATCGTTGGTGTGCAGGGTGGACAACACCAGGTGACCGGTGAGGGCGGCCTGGATGGCCATATCCGCTGTGGCCAGATCGCGGATCTCACCTATCATGATGATATCCGGGTCCTGACGCAGCATGGCCTTCACCCCCTGGGCAAAGCTCACATCAATATTGGCCTGCACCTGCATCTGATTGAAGCTGGGTTCCACCATTTCGATGGGATCCTCAATGGTGCAGACATTCACCTCGCTGGTGGCCAATTGCTTGAGGGTGGAATAGAGGGTGGTGGTTTTCCCCGAGCCGGTAGGGCCGGTCACGAAGATGATGCCGTGGGGGTGGGAGGTCATGCGCTGCCAGGCCTGGTAATCCTCATTGGTAAAGCCCATCTGCTCGAAGCTGCGCACCAGCACATCCGGGTCGAACACCCGCATGACCATTTTTTCCCCGAAGGCGGTGGGCAGCGTGGAAATACGCAGCTCGATCTCTTCCCCCTCCGGTGACTTGGTCTTCAAACGCCCGTCCTGGGGTTTGCGCTTTTCCGCCACATTGAGGCGGCTGAGAATCTTCAGGCGGCTGGTAACCGCCGCCATGATCGCCGCCGGCAGCTCATACACATCGTGCAGCACGCCATCGATGCGGAAACGCATCTTGCCGGTCTCCCGGCGCGGCTCCAGGTGAATATCGCTGGCCCGCTGGGAAAACGCGTATTGCAGAATCCAGTCCACAATATTGACGATGTGCTGATCGTCCGCGTCGTGGTGCCCCTTGCCCACTTCCAGCAACTGCTCGAAGTTGGTAATGCCGGACATTTCCTGGCCGGTATTGCCGGAGGCCCCGGCGATGGAGCGGCTCAGGTTGTAGAACTCCACCCGGTAGCGGCGCAACTGCTCGGGATTGGCCAGCACCACCTCCAGCTCCCGGTCACGCAGCACCTGCTTGAGATGGGCCTGCCAGTCGCGCACAAAGGGCTGGTCGCAGGCCACCACCACCTTGTCCCGCTGCACTTCCACCGCCACGATGCCGTGACGCTCGGCAAAGGCATAACTCATCACATTGGTCACCTGATCCACATGGACCTTGAGCGGATCAATGTGACACACCGGCATACCCGCCTTTTCCCCCAGCCAGCGGGTCAGGAAATCCACATCCAGCAGCTGGTGGGTATTGGTCCGGTCGGTGAGCCGATACTTGGCCAGCACCTGAATCGGGTGCCAATTCAGCTCCTTCTTCTCCCGTGGCGTGGTGGAAATGACGTTGAAGTCTTCCTGGCTGACGCGACCTTCTTCCAGCAACTCACGCATCAGCCAGCGCACATCAATCAGCAGACCATCCAGTTTGGCGGGGTGGGCAGTGACGTTCACGGATACTCTCCGGGTCAATAGGCGGGCAGAACCGCCTGTCTAATTATTTTGTAGTACTGTAACGATAACAGGTAAACCCTGACAGCCCCGATGGCTTTGACTATACTCGCGGCCAGATTCATGACACATCTGTGACAGTTGCACGACTGTGCCATGAACATTCCTTTCCCCATGGGCGACTGCCCGGGAAAGTGGGACACTGATTCTGCCTGAAGCCCCTGCTTCAGGTTTTACTCTGACTCTGGACCCGAGGCGCCTATGTCCTTTGGAAGCTCCATTGCCGGCCTGTTTGGCCGCTCACCGATCAAGCCCCTGCAGCAACACTACGACACCGTTCACGACTGTGCCCAGACCCTGGCGGACTTCTTCGCCGCCGTGACCGAAGGCGACTGGGACAAGGCACGGGCAGCCCGCAAGCGCATTGCCGAGCTGGAAAACCGGGCCGACGAACTGAAAAAAGAATTCCGCCTGAACCTGCCCAAAAGCCTGTTTTTGCCCATGCCGCGCACCGACCTGCTCGACCTGATCAGCGTTCAGGACAAGGTCGCCAACAAGGCCAAGGACATCTCCGGGCTAATGCTCGGCCGGCAGATGACCATTCCCCCCATACTGGCCGATGTGATGCGCGACTACGTGCAGGGCGCCATCGATACCTCCGCCCAGGCCCAGAAAGCCATCAACGAGCTGGATGAGCTGATCGAGACCGGCTTCAGCGGTCGCGAAATCCAGATCGTGGAAGAGCTCATCGAGGAGCTGGACCGCCTGGAGCGCAATAACGACGAGCAGCAAATCACCATTCGCTCCACCCTGTTCAAGCTGGAAAACGAACTGCCCCCGGTGGATGTCATTTTTCTCTACAAGATCATCGAATGGGTAGGCGATCTCGCTGATCGCGCCCAGAAAGTGGGCGGCCGCCTGCAGATGTTGGTCGCACGCTAGGAGTTGTCTTATGGAGTGGATGATTGAACACAGCTACCTGATGCTGTTGCTGGCCGGCGCGTTCGGCTTTCTGATGGCATGGGGTGTGGGCGCCAACGACGTGGCCAACGCCATGGGCACCTCGGTGGGCTCCGGGGCCCTGACCGTGAAACAGGCGGTGATGATCGCCATCGTCTTTGAATTCTGCGGCGCCTACCTGGCCGGTGGCGAAGTGACTGCCACGGTTCGTAAAGGCATCGTCGATGCCAGCGTCTTTGCCGAATTCCCCCATTATCTGGTCTACGGGATGATGTCCGCCCTGCTGGCCGCCGGTATCTGGCTGGTGGTGGCCTCCTGGTTTGGCTGGCCGGTTTCCACCACCCATTCCATTGTCGGTGCCATCGTGGGCTTTGCCGCCGTGGGCGTAGGCATGGATTCGGTACAGTGGGACAAGGTTGGCAGCATTGTCGCCAGTTGGGTCACCTCACCCCTGCTCGCCGGCTTCATCGCCTTTGCCCTGATCAAGAGCGTGCAGCGCCTGGTGCTCAACCATGATGACCCATTCGAACGGGCCAAACGGGTGGTGCCCTTCTACATGTTCCTGGTGGGCTTCGCGATCACCGCCGTGACCCTGCTCAAGGGCCTCAAGCATATCGGCCTGGAAATCAGCTTCGCGGCCAGCCTGGGCTGGGCCGCCGTGGGCGGCGTCATCATTGCCCTGATCGGCGCCATGATTCTCAGCCGCATCAAGCCAAACCCACAAGCCGACAAGGAATTTCGTTTCCACTCCGTGGAGCGCATCTTTGCCGTGCTGATGATCTTTACCGCTTGCGCCATGGCCTTCGCCCACGGCTCCAATGACGTGGCGAACGCGGTGGGCCCGCTGGCCGCCATCAACAGCGTCATCGTCAACGAAGGCGTTATCGGCGGCGAAGCCGCCATGCCCAGCTGGATCCTGCTGGTGGGCGCCATGGGTATCGTGTTCGGCCTGGCCATCCTTGGCGCCCGGGTCATGGCCACCGTGGGCAAGAACATCACCGAGCTGACCCCCAGCCGCGGCTTCGCTGCCGAGCTGGGCGCCGCCGGCACGGTGATCCTGGCCTCCGGCACCGGCCTGCCCATCTCCACCACCCACACCCTGGTGGGAGCGGTACTGGGCGTGGGCATGGCCCGCGGCATCGGTTCCCTGAACCTGCGGGTGATCGGCACCATCTTCACCTCCTGGGTGGTCACCCTGCCCGCCGGCGCCCTGCTGTCGATCCTGTTCTTCTACTTCTTCAAGGGCCTGTTCGGCGCCTAATAACGCCGACCCGTCACGAAGAACACAACGCCGCCTTCGGGCGGCGTTTTGGTTTCTGTTGCCACGCCCAGCCTGCAAGCAAAAGGATCGAGTGACGAGAAGCGAGTTTCGAGTTGCGAAAACCTTTAAAGCGGGCAGGGTTTTGCCTTTCGAAACTCGGTACTCGCAACTCGAAACTGGCTGCTTCGTTCGGATGCCCTTTCGCTTGCAGGCAAGGTCCTCACCCCACCCCGCCGGCACATCTGGCATCCAACGCCCCCCGCTGGCTATACTGGCCTGTCAGTCATCCATCACCGAGACACGCCGTGCCCAGCACCACCCCCGACAATCAGGTCCACTGGTTCCGCAATTCGTCCCCGTACATCAATGCCCATCGGGGTCGCACCTTTGTGGTGATGCTCTCCGGCGAGCTGCTGGACGGCCCGCGCCTGCCCACCCTGGTTCACGATCTGGCGCTGCTCAACAGCCTCGGCATCAAGCTGGTCCTGGTCCACGGTGCCCGCCCGCAGATCAGCGCGCGGCTGGCGGAATCCGGCATCGAATCCACCTTTGAGCAACACATGCGGATCACCGACAGCGCGGCGCTCAATGGCGTCATGGCCGCCGTGGGGGCCCTGCGCCTGAAACTGGAAGGGCTGTTTTCCATGGGGCTGGCCAACTCCCCCATGTACAACGCCGGCATCCGCCTGATCAGCGGCAACTTCGTCATCGCCAAACCGGTGGGCGTGCGCAACGGCTTCGACTACCAGCACACCGGCGAAGTCCGGCGCATCGAAGTGGATGCCATTCGTCAGCAACTGAGCAATGGCAACGTGGTACTGCTGTCACCGCTGGGCTGCTCGCCCACCGGCGAACTGTTCAATGTGAACGCGGAAGAGGTGGCCTCCACCGCCGCCATCGCCCTGGGCGCCGACAAGCTGATTCTCATGGGTAACGACCTGCGGCTCGCCGACAGCAACGGCGACATGGTGCGAGAACTCAGCCCCCAGCAAGCCGGCAAACTGCTTGCCGACGATCAGCTCCAGGATAATGGCGTGGACCGGCAGCTCACCGCCGCCTGCCACGCCGCCAGCAATGGCGTGGGTCGCGCCCACCTGATCGACGCCAACGACGACGGCGCCCTGCTCAAGGAACTGTTCACCCGTGACGGCTGCGGCACCCTGGTCACCCGGGAAACCTACGAAACCCTGCGCGGCGCGCGCATTGACGACGTGGGCGGCATTCTGGAACTGATCGAACCCCTGGAAGCGGACGGCACCCTGGTGCGCCGCTCCCGGGAACTGCTGGAAAACGAAATCCAGCGCTTCGCCATCATCGAGCGGGACGGCATGGTCATCGCCTGCGCCGCCCTCTACCCCTTCCCGGACGACAAGACCGGCGAACTGGCCTGCGTGGCCGTCCACCCCGGCTACCGCAAGGGCGAACGGGGTGCCCAGCTACTGGCATACGTGGAACGGCGAGCAAAGGAACAAGGGCTCACCAGCCTGTTCGTGCTCACCACCCTGACCGCGCACTGGTTTCAGCAGCAGGGATTTGAACTGGCTGGCGTGGAAGCGCTACCGGGGGCAAGGAAGTCGCTGTATAACTGGCAGCGGAATTCGAAGGTGTTTGTGAAGGGGCTGTAGCGCTGCCCGTCATATGAGCTGCTCGCCTTTCCCTGTGGGAGCTCATGCTTGCATGGCGAATACAGAGGTTAAGGGGGCGATTGCCTAGTGAGTTAATTTCCAACCTGTAACGCCGCGGACACGCGCTTGTCGCGTGCTCCGCCTTGTCAAGCGAAACACTCGGCATAAACAGGAACACCCATGAAGTATATTTTTTCTTCGGGATGGATTTTTATAAGTTCATCCATGAGGTTCGAAATTGTATTTAGGCCATTATTCATTGCTTCGGGTAAAAATGAATCCTCGCTGAGGAAATCATTGACCCCCTTAAAGTGGACAATTTTATTTCTATCTTTAACCAGCCTCTTCAGGCCCTCATAAGCCTGGCCTGATTTATCAATCTCCTTGCCAGTTACAAGCCTAGGAACAAGAATAAATTTCGACTCAATTCCCAGCCTTTCTATATGCATATTTGTATAGCTTTTACCAAGATTTTTCACAGAATAGCCATAAATAAACGCCTCAAGGCACATTGCAGAGAAAACAATGCTCTGCACTGCACACTTAAGCCCATGATGACGAAGACTAGCTGTCTCCATGTCGATCATGTACTGCTCTCTCTCACTGTCTATAATTTCACTAATTTCTTTTTGGCAGCGATCAAAAGCCTGCTTGTTTTGAAAGGATATAACATAATAAAAGTTGCTTATCCCATGAGGATCGCCCAAAACTTCTCCTTAGCTTAACGCTACGCTCACCGGGTAAATTTTCGATGGCGGATTTTGTGCGGCCCTATGCACAAAATGTGACAGCGGAAATTTATCCGGTGCAGCCAATTGTTATGTGTTACCACTAGCACCTTGAGAACGCGCCTTTAAATCTCTGAATAGTGCTTTCCCCGCTTCGTTCAGGCGGTGTCCGCTTGCATCCATGTACGGCGATTCGATGTATACCGCACCCATAGCTTCTTGGCGGATCTCCTCAAGTTGAGGATCGGAAATTTCACATGAAACAAAGTAATCCCAGCCTGCATCATCCACATCTCCATCCAGCCAGGTTTGCAATAGGTCCGCAACCTCTTCGGACTTCCATTCGACCGGGCGTCTATTCCATCGCGTGAAAGTATAAACCCCTACGACAGCTAGAACGCCTATAAGCAACCATGTCATGGGACCCCCTCGCAATCACACATAACGCCCGCCATCATGCGCTTGTCGCATGCATGGCATTGTTAAATTTACTTTCGCGTAAAAACTATATCCTTGCTTTTACCCTCTCCACCCGGACTTCCATCTAGACCATAGGAAATGATTGACAAAGGGCTTTCCCTATATATGTACCTGCGGCCCCATGGGTCTTTAATTTCTTCTTTAATATAACCCCACCTACTGTAATTATTGGGCTTAGGCAAGGCGCTGCCCGCAACCAGCACTTCAAACCCCTCCTCGTTCGTTGGGTACCGCCCCACAGTAAACTTAAAATAATCAAGCTGGGCCCAAAGATATTTAGCATCTTCACGCATACATTCTATTTTTTCCTCATAGGTCGCTGCCTTAGGCCTCTCAGCGTCCAAAGCACAAACCTTTGAAAACGAAGGAGATGAAACCACCAATAAAAAAATAAAAATCGCAACGCGCATTCCGCCACCCTATAGATTTAACGCCGCGTTCAGCGGCTGGTCCGCTGCAATGCATTGTTAACTTTTCTGCGAAACAATATAGTGCTGGAGGTCATTTTTAGAGCCATTATATTTATCGAGTTTCCCCTTTTTTAAGTAAGCAACATCTTGAGTATTTATTTTTGATAATAGCTCACTTTCAAATGCAGAAATTGATTCCTTTACACGCCTGAAATCTTTTCCAAATATCTGCGCTATTGGCAACTCATCACCCGGAGTCAATGAGTCCACCTTATTTTTTAGTAGATCAAAAAAACTTTCATTGGTAGATATCGTAGTCTCAATCTTTCCATTTGCCTCGTCTTCAAGAATGTAGACACTAGAAAGAAGATGCTCGACTATTTTTAATGCCACTCGCAAATGTTCTTCTTTTGGTTTTTTTATTTCGTGGGCAGCATCATTTCCCATGAATCTTATTCCATGAAGCCGCTCAGCATCTTTCTTGGAAATGCTTCCATTAGTGCACAACCTTGAAATTCGTGTCTCTAGGTTTTTTCCAGTAATACCAAGGTCGTTGCATACTGCCTCAACAGTTCCTCTTAGACCCAAGCCCGCCAAAATCAAGGCCCCCTCTTGAAAGGCTAGTATTACCTCTCTGTATATCGTCGCCACCAAGTCAGGCAGACAAAACACGTTGTCAAGGTGCTTATGGCCTTCTATAAACTTTGGATAAACATCAATCCGAGTTGGGACCTCCCATTCATTTTCACTGACCTGATATGCGAACTCTCTATCTTCGAATACGTCTCTAAACGACTTTGTGTTACAGCCAAAGCATTGAACTATTTGATAGGTAAGCCTGCAGTCATAGTGCTCGTCCCCATTCTCTATATGCTCAGACAAAACTTCATGATTTGTGTCTTGGCTACAAGAACGGCAATAGCTCTTTATTTTTCTATTAGCCATTAATAAACCCCCTCTCCCCAAAGTTAACAGCTTATTCAATTGCAGATGCGATATAACACTTTGCTGTACATCCCTTATCAACGTCGATTCAAGAACCACACTAAACCAACAACAAACCAGCAACTTACCCTACACCCGGGAATGACTCTCAACAGACTTTTCTTGCACTTGCGTGTTGAACGGGAAATTTTGTTCGGACTTTTCTTGCAGCCCCAAAACTGAAAATTCACTCTATCTCAGCCACTTACAAAAATATGTAAGCCATATCCTACATATTCAACTGGCGCGCTGGTGAAAAACGGCGCTGGCTCTCCGTAATTTAGCGCCTGCATTCCCGAAACGCTTGGGCTAATTCGCCATGCGAGCATGGCTCCAACGGTGGATAAGTGATGGGCTGGCGGGTGAAGGCAACCGGGCTGATTGCGTCGAGTGGGCGGGCTCGGCTCAAGTAGAGCACCTCCTCCCCCGCTTCTTCGCCTTGCGAGCAAGGCTCCAACAGTGGGGTACTGTGGGTTACAATGCTCGGCTATGTCCCGCTAGTTACCATTACGAGGTTCCCATGCCGCAGTATCGCTCCCGCACCACCACCCATGGCCGTAACATGGCCGGCGCCCGTGCCCTGTGGCGCGCCACGGGCATGAAGGACGGGGACTTCGGTAAACCGATCATTGCCATCGCCAACTCCTTTACCCAGTTCGTGCCCGGCCACGTGCACCTGAAGGACATGGGCCAACTGGTGGCCGGCGAGGTGGAGAAGGCCGGGGGCATCGCCAAGGAATTCAATACCATTGCGGTGGATGACGGCATCGCCATGGGCCATGACGGCATGCTTTATTCCCTGCCCAGCCGGGACATCATTGCCGACTCCGTGGAATACATGGTCAACGCCCACTGCGCCGATGCGCTGGTGTGCATTTCCAACTGCGACAAGATCACCCCCGGCATGCTGATGGCCGCCATGCGCCTGAACATTCCGGTGATCTTCGTGTCCGGCGGCCCCATGGAAGCGGGCAAGACCAAGCTGGCCGAGGGCAAGCTGGACCTGGTGGACGCCATGGTGATGGCCGCCGATGACAGCGTGGACGAGGAAACCCTCAACGAAGTGGAGCGCTCCGCCTGTCCCACCTGCGGTTCCTGCTCCGGCATGTTCACCGCCAATTCCATGAACTGCCTGACCGAAGCGCTGGGCCTGTCCCTGCCCGGTAACGGCTCCCTGCTGGCCACCCACGCGGACCGCCGCGAACTGTTCCTGGAAGCGGGCCGGCGCATCGTGGATCTGGCCAAGCTGTACTACGAACAGGATGTGGAGGCAGTACTGCCACGCAATATCGCCTCGGTGAAGGCCTTCGAAAACGCCATGAGCCTGGATATTGCCATGGGCGGTTCCACCAACACGGTACTGCACCTGCTGGCGGCGGCCCTGGAAGGCGAAGTGGACTTCACCATGGCCGATATCGACCGTCTGAGCCGCAAGGTGCCCTGTCTGTCGAAAGTGGCCCCAGCCACCCAGAAGTACCATATGGAAGACGTGCACCGGGCCGGTGGCGTGATGGGCATTCTCGGGGAACTGGACCGGGCCGGTCTGCTGCACCGGGATATCCCCATGGTGCACTCCGCCAGCGTGGCGGAAGCGCTGGAGCACTACGACATCATGCGCACCAGCGATGAAGGCGTGAAAAAAATGTTCACCGCCGGCCCGGCGGGCATCCCCACCCAGACCGCCTTCAGCCAGGACACCCGCTGGGACAGCCTGGATAACGACCGGGAAAACGGCTGTATCCGTAATTACGAAAACGCCTACAGCAAGGACGGTGGCCTGGCGGTACTGTACGGCAACATCGCCGAGCGCGGCTGTATCGTGAAGACCGCCGGGGTGGACGATTCCATCCTCACCTTCACCGGTCGTGCCCGTGTGTTTGAATCCCAGGACTCTGCCGTGCGCGCCATTCTCGGCGACCAGATCGTGGCCGGGGATGTGGTGGTGATTCGTTACGAAGGTCCGAAGGGTGGCCCGGGCATGCAGGAAATGCTCTACCCCACCAGCTACCTGAAATCCAAGGGCCTGGGCAAACAGTGCGCCCTGCTCACCGATGGTCGTTTCTCCGGCGGCACCTCCGGCCTGTCCATTGGCCATGCCTCCCCGGAAGCGGCGGAAGGCGGCGCCATCGCCCTGGTGGAAGAAGGCGACACCATCGCCATCGACATCCCCAACCGCACCATCAACCTGGACATTTCCGATGAGGAACTGGCCCATCGTCGCAGCAAGATGGAAGCCCGCGGCAAGCTGGCCTATAAACCCATGGAAATGCGCCCGCGCCGCGTTTCCACCGCCCTGAAGGCCTATGCGGCCCTGACCACCAGCGCCGACCGCGGTGCCGTGCGGGACCTGAGCCAGCTCAACCTGTGACCGACCCGGGCGGCCTTCGGGCCGCCCTGTTCGTTGCCCCTCTTGGCATACGCCCCGCCGGTTTCATGACCGTTGCCGCACCCCGGTAGACAGGGTGTTGCCACACGGCGCTTTCTGAACAAGTATCGTAGACGTGTTTTCCCGTCGGCGACCCCGGCCTGTGCCCACTTACGAGGAGCACTCTGTTAATGAGTCTGAGACAACGTTTGATGCCACTGGTGGCCAAGCTGATCACCAGCGAACGCCTGCAACAATGGCGCCGGGCCTTTCGCGAATCGCGCCGCAAGCTGCAACGGCGCCCTCATCAGGCGGTGTTCTACTTCCGCATTGATGACCCTTATTCGGTGTTGATGGCCCAGGTACTGCCCCGCTTTGCCCGCCACTTCGGCATCACGATTACCCCCCGGGTCATGCTGTACCTGGATCAGCAGATGTACCCGGCGGCGGACATGCTGGAAGAACTGGCCCCCCGCGACGCCACCCAGCTGGCGCGCCTGCACGACCTGGACTTTCCCCACCACTGGCAACTGCCACCCCGGGAAGTGAGCCTGGCAGCAACACGCTGCCTGCTGAAACACGAGGGTGACGAGCGTTTCTGGAGCCTGGCCGCCGCCCTGGCCGATGCCCTGTGGCGCAACGACCATGACAAGCTGGAAGACCTGCTCACCGAACACGGCCAGATGCCCGCCGACCGGGCCCAGCTGGCCCTGGAAGCGCGCCGCGACCAGTTCCTCAAGGACGGCCACTACCTCACCGGCACCCTGCACTACGAAGGCGAGTGGTACTGGAGCGTGGAACGGCTGGACCATCTGGCCCACCGCCTCAACGACCTGGGACTGGGCAGCGCGGACTGGCCGCTGCCCTACGGCCGCGCCAAGCGGGCCCGCCTGAAAGACGTGCCGGAGGGCCTGAAAGGCAAACCCCTGGTGCTGTTCTTTTCTTTCCGCAGCCCCTACTCCTATCTGGCCCTGGCCCGCACCTATGCCATGGCGGACCACTACGGTCTGAACCTGAAGATCCGCCCGGTCCTGCCCATGGTCATGCGTGGGCTCTCCGTCCCCAAGGCCAAGCGTTTCTACATTCTCAAGGACGCCGCCCGGGAGGCCCGACTGCACAAGGTGCCGTTCGGCAAGGTATGCGATCCAGTGGGGGCCGGTGTGGAACGCTGCATGGCTATCTGGCCTTTCGCCGAAAAGGAAGGTCGCCTGCGTGAATGGCTGCGCGCCGCCGCCACCGGCATCTGGAGCCAGGGCATCAACGCCGCCACCGACAATGGCCTGAAGTTCCTGGTGGAAAATGCCGGGCTGGACTGGAACCGGGCCCGCCGCTGGCTGGACGACGACAGCTGGCGCGATCGCGCTGAAGACAACCGCAACGCCATGATGGCCGCCGGCAGCTGGGGCGTTCCCAGCTTCCTGACCGAAAAGACCATGGTCTGGGGCCAGGATCGTTTTGCGGTGATCGAACAGTGCCTGCTAGCCTCACAGGCCGATGACAAGGACTGAGATAGCCTCAGCTTCATTTCCGTAGGAGCGGCGCTCGAGCCGCGAAGCCGTTTTCGAAAAGATCTCTGGGCGCTTCGCGGCTCGAGCCCCGCTCCTACGGCTTATAAAAACCACGGAGAATCACTATGACCCTTGCCTACTGGTGCGTGCTTGCCGCCATTTTCCTCCCTTACCTGAATACGGCTCTGGCCAAGTTCCAGGGCGGCTTTGGCCCGAAACAGAACCATAACCCCCGGGAATTCCTGGAAACCCTGGAGGGCAGCCGCAAGCGGGCCCATTGGGCCCAGCAGAACAGTTTCGAGGTGACCCCCGCCTTTGCCGCAGCCGTGATCATTGCTCACCTTGTGCAAACCGCGCCCCAGGGCACCATCGACGGCATCGCCCTGGCCTTTGTGGTCAGCCGGGTCATGTACACCGTCTGCTATATCGCCGACTGGGCCAGCGCCCGCACCCTGGTATGGGCCTTCGGTATGGGCTGTATTGTGGCCCTGTTTGTGGGCGTAGGCAGTTAACGAAAGTCGCGAGTGACGAGGCGCGAGTCGCGAAAGACAAAACCGATCTGGGTTTTCGAAACTCGCTCCTTCTCAGTCGCAACTTTTCAATGCCCAGGATCTATACCATCTCCGTCAACGGCAGGGATCACTTCCCCTGCCGCCCTGACCAGACCATTGTCGAAGCCGGCCAACAGGCCGGCTTTGGCTTTCCGGTGGCCTGTCGCAATGGGGTGTGCGAACGCTGCATGGGCCGCCTGCACAGCGGACACGTTCAGCAAAGAAACCACATCATTCATGCGGGCGATGCCGATAGCTCCCGGGTGTTATACTGCGTCGCCCAACCACTCAGCGATTGCGAGATAGATGTGCCCGAGGTGACCGTTCCCGGCGAACTGCCAAGCCACGACGTCAACTGCCAGATTCAGCAGATCGAAGTGCTCAACCATGACGTGAGCCGGGTCTGGCTGCAATTGCCCGCTGGCAAGCGGATCCAGTGGCATGCGGGCCAGTACCTGATGCTCAACCTGAACGGCGAAGGCTACCCCTTTTCCATTGCCAACCACTGCGATGGACGCGCTCTGGAACTGCATATCCGCCATGGCGACGATAACAGTGCCGCCCAGGACATCATGGCCTACCTGGAATCGGCCAGCACTGTCAGCATCACGTTGCCCGCCGGCCTGCGCTTTATCGACACGGCCCCGGCACAACCGGTGTGGTTTATCTGCGGTTCCACCGGATTTGCCCCGGTGAAGGCCATGGTCGAGCGGCTGATCGCCCTGGATTTCGATCAGCCGGTGCGTTTGTTCTGGGGCGCCCGCACCCCGGAGGACCTCTATCTGTCGACCCTGCCGGCCCAGTGGAAAACCGCCCTCAAGGACTTCGATTTCACCACCTCCCTGTCCGATATCCGCCACCCGGATCACGCCGAGGGTCTGGTCCACGAGGCGGCGCTGGCCGCTCTGGACGAACCGGACCTGCCCCTGTTCTATCTGGGCGGCTCCCCGCCCATGGCCTGGGCGGTGTTCGATGCACTGGTGGCAGAAGGAGTTCCCGCCGGCAATATCCATTGCGACGTGTTCGATTACGCGCCGAGGGATTAGCGACAAGCTTCAAGCTACAACGCGGGCTAAGCTCGTGCCAACCGAAGAGGCCTGAGCCCGCGCTGCGAGTCTAATTCGTCACTGGGCATCTAGCATTCACCTCGAATCGCGGCCAAAACGTTACCGGACTGGCAACAACCGAGCCCGCGTTGTAGCTTGTAGCTTGCTGCTTATAGCTGATTTCCAAGGAAAGGATGCGATGGCGCAGGATTCTCCGCCCACAGTGCATAACCAGACACTTCTGCTGCCCTGCCATGAATGCGATCTGGTCTGCGAAGTGGACCCTGGCGAGAAGGGCGGCTGGCTGCAATGTCCCCGCTGTCGGCACCCGCTGATGCGCCAGGCGCAGAGTGATCAGCTGACACCTGCGCTGGCGTTCACCGCCCTGATCCTGCTCGGCCTGTCTTTGCTGTTCCCCTACATCGGCTTTGAAAAAAGTGGTATCGAGCGTGCCATGACCGTCACCGATGCGGCCTGGGAACTGGCGGTCTATCACCACCCGGCACTGGCGGTGATCGTGATTGCCACCATCATCGTGATACCGGCCCTCTATCTGTTGTCGATCTGCTGGGTGCATCTGAGCCTGGCAGCGCCCCGCCAGCTGCCCGGCAGTCTGTTGCTGGCCCGCTGGCTGCCCCGCATGCAGCCGTGGATGATGGCCGATGTGTTTGCCATTGCCGCCCTGGTCAGCCTGGTGAAGATCGTCGCCATGGCCCATATCCAGCTGCTCTCTGCTTTCTGGACCTTTTCCGGCTATGCCCTGCTATTGCTGATCACCGTCACTCGCATGAATACCATTAGCCTGTGGCAGCGGCTGCTCGGCAATCTGCAGCAGCCCGTTGCTGCCCGCAGCGGGCTGACCGCCCGCGCCCAGGGCCTGATCGGCTGCCAGTGGTGCGGACAGTTGCAGGCCATGCACCACCACCATTGCCAACGTTGCGACAGCCCCCTCCATGGTCGTCATCCGTTGACCCTGCAGCGGGTCTGGGCATTGCTGATCACGGCCATTCTCTGTTGCTTCCCGGCCCACCTGTTTCCGATCATGACCACCACCAGCCTGGGACAGAACGAGCCATCCACCATCATTGCCGGTGTCATGCTGTTTCTGCGCCACGGCGACTGGCCCATTGCCCTGATCATCTTTACTGCCAGCGTGCTGGTGCCGTTCGGAAAAATCCTGGCCCTGGGCTGGCTGTGTATCGCCAGCCGCCGGCGGGACACCCTGGATATGAAAAACCAGATGGCGCTTTACCGGATCACCGAATGGGTGGGCCGCTGGTCCATGATCGATGTGTTCGTGGTGGCCATCATTGTCGCCCTGTTCCAGATGGGCAATATTCTTACCGTGACCCCGGGCGTGGGTGGCGTGGCGTTTTCCGCCGTGGTGATATTCACCATGCTGGCCGCCCACCAGTTTGATCCGCGCCTGATTTGGGATCAGCAACAAACCCTCACCCGCAACACGCAACCGGAGCATCAGCCTTGAGTGACACCCAAGCCGAACCCCGCCGCACCCGGCTTTCCGCCGTCTGGCTGATCCCTCTGGCCGCGGCCCTGATCGGCCTGTGGCTGGTGTTCAGCTACCTGTCCAGCCAGGGGCCGGTGATCACGCTGACACTGGCGGATGCGGAAGGCATCAACGCCGGCAAGACCCCGGTGAAAACCCGCAACGTCCAGGTGGGGCTGGTGGAAAGTGTGCGGCTGTCCGATGACATGAGCCACACCCTGCTCACCGTCCAGATGCAATCGGATACCGACCGCATGCTGGCCAGGGACACCCGCTTCTGGGTGGTCAAACCACGCATCAGCCGGGAAGGGGTCAGTGGTCTGAACACGGTGTTGTCCGGCTCCTATATCGAACTGATGCCCGGCGAAAGCAGCAAGAAGGGCAAGCGTTTCCAGGTACAGGACAGCCCGCCCCCGGAGACGACCGGCGCCGGCCTGTTCCTGAAGCTGGTCAGTGCAGCTGGCACCAATGTGGACGTGGGTGATCCGGTGAACTTTCGCAGCCTGAAGGTGGGCCGGGTGGTAGAAACCCGCTTCAACGCCGCCGACAAACGCTTCCATCACCGCATCTTTATCCAGAAACCCTATGACGTGCTGGTCTCGGACAGTAGCCGTTTCTGGCAGGTCAACGGCCTGGGCTTTCAGCTCGACGCCCGCGGCTTCCAGGCCCAGATCCATTCCCTGGAAGCCTTGATCGGCGGCGGCATTACCTTCGCGGTGCCCGATGGCAACATGCGCGCCGGCGACCCGGTAGAGGACGAGCGGGAATTCACCCTGCACAACGATGAAGAAAGCGCCCGCCGGGCGCTCTACACCGACACCCTGGATTATGTGTTGCTGGTGGAACGCAGTGTGCGCGGCCTGAAAAGCGGCGCCCCGGTGGAATATCGGGGCATCCGGGTGGGCACGGTGGAACAGGTGGCCTGGGGCTTTGGCCAGTCCGGCCCGGCCACCATCAGCAGTGCCCCGATTCCGGTACTGATCCGACTGGAGCCCCAGCGCATCACCCACCAGAACCACGAAGACACGGCACAATGGCGACAGGAAATCGACCGCATGATCGGTGACGGCCTGCGCGCCAGCCTGAAGCCGGGCAACCTGCTCACCGGCTCCCTGTTCGTGGACCTGGATTTTCACCCGGAGAGTCCCGCCAACTCTGGCGGTGAACGCTATGCAGACGTGGCGGTGTTCCCCACGGTCAACAGTGGCGGCATCAGCAAGATCGAGGACCAGATCCAGCAACTGCTGGACACGCTCAACGACCTGCCCATGGAGTCCATCGCCGGCAACTTGAACCGCAACCTGGATAACCTGGCCGACACCACCCGGCGCCTGGACACCCTGCTCGCCAACCCGGCGCTCAATGCCCTGCCGGAACGACTCACCGGCACCCTGGGCGCCCTGGAGGGCACTCTGCAGGGCTGGCAGTCCGGCGGTGAGGGCTATCAGCAGCTGCAAGGCACCCTGCAGAAGCTGGACCGTCTCCTGAATGAAGCGGAGCCATTGCTGGATACCCTGAACCGGCAACCCAACGCCCTGATCTTCCAGCGCCAACCGGCCCCCGACCCGCAACCCAGAGGCCCCCGCCAATGAAATCTGTCCTCATTCCCGGCCTGCTGGCCGCCCTGATGACGTTGCTGAGTGCCTGCAGCCAGACCCCTCCGGCACCGGCGCCGGATTACCTGCTACCGGGCGCCAGCCACAGTGGCCACACCCCGCTGCGGATTCACGTGACCCTGGCCAGCTACCT
Organism: Alcanivorax sp. HI0007; assembly: GCF_001635525.1. NCBI lineage: Bacteria > Pseudomonadati > Pseudomonadota > Gammaproteobacteria > Oceanospirillales > Alcanivoracaceae > Alcanivorax > Alcanivorax sp. HI0007. The sequence goes on along the minus strand of NZ_LWEJ01000021.1, from coordinate 2,896 downwards.
GGACCAGGGCGGCATTGTGTTGCAACTGAGCGATACCGAGCTGCACGTGGCTCGCCAGCACCGCTGGGCAGAACCGCTGGGCTCACAATTGCAGCGGGCACTGGCGGCCACCCTGGCAAGCCAGGCAACACTCCCGGAACAGGGAAAACTGGCACTACAAATCAGCCGCTTTCAGGGCGTGCAGAACGCTGAAGGGGATGTGGCCAGGATCACCGGCACCTGGCAGTTCACGTCAGACGCGCAAAGCCGAAAGGGCCCCATCGAGTGGCAGGGACCCATTAATGGCGAGGGCTATGCGCCACTGGTTGAAGCCCTGGATCAGGGGTGGCAGGACGTCGGGCAGGCGATCACCCAGGCCCTGAATTAAGCCGCCACACCGGGCCACAGGACCGCGACGGGTTTCGTAGGAGCACCGCTTGAGGCGCGAACCGCATTAGACGCGAGTGACGAGGTTCGCGTTTCGAAACGCTTTTCGCTCCTCGTTACTCGCTTCTCGAAACTCCTCCTCTCTCCCCATTCGCGCCTCAAGCGGCACTCCTATAACAAAAAGGCCGCGCCGGGAATCCGGCGCGGCCTTTGGGTTATCACCTGCCAATACTCTGCTACAACGATTTCTCCGGCATGGGCAAGGTGGGCAACTGCCCTTCCAGTTGCTGCAAGCGCCGCTCGAACGCTTTCTGCGCCTTGCTGGAATCTCCCAGCGCCTGATACAAGCGCGACAGCTCAGCCAGCGCTGTGGCGCTCTGACTGGAGTTGGCGGCCGCTTCAAAGAAGCCCTGGGCCTTGCCCCACAGGCGCGCCTTCAGCGCCACCCGGCCAGCGGTAATCAGCACCGCCGCATTGCCAGGACGTTCCGCCAGCCAGCCTTCCAGCACCTGTAGCAGGTCATCCGGAGAAATATCATCGATGGCCTCCAGCACCGGCGGCAGACGATCATCCCATTCCCGGGAAAGGTGTTCCCGCACCAGATTCAGAGCCCCTTTGCCGCCACCCAGCTGTGCCAGAAAACCGGCATAGCGGGCCACCATGGCCGGGTCATTTTTCAAATGCACCGGCACATCTTTCCACAGCTTGCGCAGTTCTTCGCGGCGGCCATCCGCATCGTTAAACCCGGGCTTGCGGGCGGTTTCCTGCAACAGCGCCAACCAGGCCCGACGCTCACGACGGGATTCCTTGCCCTCACCGAAGGCACGCTTGAGCCGCGGCATCAGGGCGCACAGGGCCGGCCAGTCCTTCTGGCTTTCCAGCACCTCCGCATAGGTACGCAGGATACGTTTGTTCCGCGGCGCCAGGTCCGCCAGCACCTTCAGTTCCTGGCGGGCCTGCTCCGGATAACCATCGTCCAGGGCGAAACGGGCCTTCATCAGCCCGGCCACCAACTGACCGCGACGGTCACTACTGGCGTTTTCCAGATACCGTTGACTGGCCTCCACGTTCTCCTGCTCCTGGGCCGCTTCCGCCGCCAGCAACCAGGCCAGCAACGGCCAGTCACCGTCTTCACCGGCGGCTACCAGCAGGCGCTCGGCCTTTTCCTGCTCCCCATCCACCAGTTGCAGAAAACCACTGCGCAGACGCCGGGCCGCCACCGCTTTTTTCCAGCGACGGGTGGCACGCACCGGCTCCAGGGCATTCCAGGCAGCATTGCCGAGCAGGGTCAGAATGACAATGGCCACCGCCGTCAGCAGCGCGGCCAGCACCACGAAGCCCAGGGTGGTATCCATGGAAAAATCATCGCGGATCACCAGCACATAGCCGGAGTCCGCCGCCATCCAGCGCCCCAGCGCCAGAGCGGCAACCAGGGCGATGACGATCAGCAGGGCGACTTTTTTCATGCACCGCCCTCCTTGCGTTTCAGTTCTTCAATAGCGGCCAGCCCCGCACCGATTTCCGGCAGCGCCTGGGCCACATTGCTGCCGCCCAGTTCTTGCAGGGCCTTGCGCATCTGCGCCGCCCGCGGCTCATCCTCACGGAACCACTGGGCCAGCGTGGAGCGCGCCGTATCCAGGGCCTGCTGATAGGCCTTGGCCCGGCCCTGCATCAGGGCCAGTTGCGCCTGCTGCAGGCTACCGTCCAGCGTCAGTCGCACCAGGGACGCCTGCTCCGCGGACAACGGCAGCGGCACCGCACCATCATGATGGCGCACATTCACGGGGAGCCGGTCGAGCACATCCTGCCACCAGGGCTGGCTCACTTCCGGCATGTCGCGCTCGGGGGGAGCTTCTTCCACCGGCACCGCCAGCTCGGCGACGATCTGACGCAGGGCGCCCAGGCGCAGCACCATACCCTGCACGTCCACCTGGCCGGCGCCACTGAGCTTTTCCATATCCATGGCCAGCGCCTGACGGGCCGGCAACACCTTGGGATCATCCAGACGGGCCAGGGTCTCATCGGCGGCTTTCAGCAAACGCCGCGCCGCAGACGCGTCCTGGGTCAGCAGCAGGCGCTGACTGGCCAGGCTGGCCAGCGCCCGCGCCTCGTTGACCAGCCACAGGGTCTGGCCTCCGCTCTGCATGTCGGCCAGCACCGCCCGATCCTTGACCATGCGGGCGGCCAACTCCGCCTGCTTTTTCTCGAAGGAGGACAACGCGCCCTGAACGTCGCTGCGCTGACTGGCCATGGCGGCTTTCAATTCGCTGATCTGACCGGCAAGACCGGCCTTTTCTTTCTGCATCTGCTGGAATTGCTGCCAGCCCCACCAGCCACCGGCCCCCAGGGCCGCCAGAACCACCAACACCACCAGTACTACCCAGACGCTCTTGCCTGTCTGGCGGGAATAAAGACGTTCCTGCGTCATGTCAGCTCCATGTTCTGATTATCTGGCACCCCCGAACGGGCGATCCGTAAAGCCTATTTAGGATCTATCCGCGGCTGCGTTGCCAGCCGCCGGCAAGGGCAC
>NZ_LWEJ01000020.1:0-12702 GCF_001635525.1 Alcanivorax sp. HI0007 | reverse complement strand
ATGAATAATTAATAACGTCGCGGTGGCGGCTTGCTTTACTGAAACGCACGAGGCCGCGCCCAGACTCTGGGCGCGGCCTCATGCGTTTTGAAAATCCCGGCGAGTAAACGCGCAATTATTAATTATTCATTATTAACTATTAATTGCTTTCTCTCTCCCACTCCGGTGGTTTCCAGAGATGTTTCAGCCGTTGGCCGATGGGGCCGCGTTGTTTGATGTCGCGGAACATATCCACGTATTCATGGCACCAGTTCACCAGCAGGTTGTTGCTGTACACCGGGCGGGTGATGCCGTATTCCACCGGTTCCTCGTCCCGTTCCGGGGTAAAGGTGCCGAACAGACGATCGAAGACGATGAAGACGCCGCCGTAATTAGTGTCGATATAGTCCGGGTTGCGACCATGATGGACCCGGTGGTGGCTGGGCGTGTTGAACACATATTCGATGGCCGGATGCAGTCGCTTCACCAGGGTGGTGTGGATAAAGAACTGGTAGACCAGTGACAGCGCATAGCAGACCCCGATCCACACCGGGTTGAAGCCGACAAAAGCCAGTGGCACGTAGAACAACCAGCCACCATTGAAGATATTGGTAGCGTTCTGACGCATGGCCGTGGAGAAGTTCATCCGCTCGGAGGAGTGGTGGGTCACATGGGCGGCCCAGAACCAGCGCACCCGGTGTGAGGTGCGGTGCATCCAGTAGAAGCAGAAATCGGTGAGCACCCACAGCAAGGCGCCGGTCAGCCAGGTCAGTTCGATATCCAGCAACCGGTGGTGATAGGCAAAGGCGTATACCGGGAAGGCGATCAGGCCGGCGAATAACAACTCAGTGGTCTGATAGCCCGCCCCCAGCATGAAATTGCGAATGGATTCACGGCTATCCACCAGCGTGGCATCGTGGCGGATTTTCAGGAACTCCCACAGGAACACGCCAATAAAGAACGGCGTGGCCACCATGAAGATCAGTTGCCGTTCGTCCAGGGCCAGCCAGGGCGCCACGGTGTCCCAGAGCGGGGCCAGGCCGCTGTTCTGCCAAACGCTGTTGAACCAGTCCATCAGAGCCATGGGCAACGCTCCCGGTGTGATTGATGATGGATCCATTGTGCGATGGGCCGTCCGGTTTGTATTGACGTTCCATGCCGTATTTTTGACAATCTATGCCATCGGATAAACGGCGGGAGAGGAAAATGGCCACAGCCATGCGCGTGACCGGCGCCTGGGTGCAGCTGCTCACGGACTGGCTGGACCGGGAAAATCTGCCGGCACCGGCCCTGCGAACCGTGCTTGACAGCCGCAGCCCGGCGGACCTGGTGCCTTTGACGCTCTGGCGTGATCTGCTGCAGCAGGCAGTGGCCCTGCGGCCCGAGCGTGTCGCGCCGGGCCTGTCCATCGGCGCCATGGTGCAGCCCCGCCACGTGGGTATGCTCGGCTATCTGATTCTCACCTGCCGCACCCTGGGCGAGGCCATGCTGGCCTACCAGCGCTACGAAACCCTGTTCTATGGCCAGGATATGGTGGAAGTGCTGGGCCAGGGGGATCAGATGCAGGTGCGCTGGTCCGGGGACGATTCCGTGGGGGAGCTGGCGGACACCGTGGCCATCGCCGCGCTGATCACCTTTCTGCGGCGGCTGGTGGATGATCCGCCGTCACCGACGTCCGTGTCCTTCGTGTTCCCGGCACCGCCGGCCGAGACCCGCCAGGTCTACGAGGCATTCTTCGGTTGCCCGGTATGGTTTGCCCAGTCTCACACCTGCGTCAGTTTCCCGATTCACTTTCTGGCCATGGCCCTGCCACACAGCGACCCCAGCATGCGCAATCTGCTGGATCGCCAGGCCCGGGCAATGTTGCTGGCGCTGCCGGATTCCGACAGTTTCGATCGGGCCCTTCAGCAGGCCATGGTCAGGTTGATGCCCGAGACGACGGTGACCCTGCCGCGCCTGGCGGCGGAGCTGCATATGTCCGTGCGCACCTTGCAGCGACGGCTTGCGGAGCGGCGGCTCACCTGGCGGGAGTTGCTGGACCGCACCCGTGAACAACTGGCTCGACATTATCTGGCGGACCCTTCGCTGACCCTGGGTGATATCGCGCTGTTGCTGGGGTTTTCCGAGCACAGCGCCTTCAGTCGGGCCTATCGGCGCTGGACCGGTACCTCGCCGGGCAAGGCCAGGAAAGCCCTGGGCAGCGCATACAAAAGTGACGTTCCTGTCTAACCGTTGGGCGAAAAAAGGGTTTCCGGGCGCCTCAAAAAAGCGTTGTACAACAGCGGCTTGCTAGCGGATCCCGGATCAGTGCTATCCAAAATTTCCGGGGGGGTGAACATTCCTGTCATTGCTGCAAAATAGTGGCCTTCAGTACGTTGGCGCCATCCTGACACCTCGCACCGAGTTCTGCGGGCGGGTCTGAATTGAGTAAAAGGATCCCATTCATGAAAACACGTATTACCGAATTGCTGGGCATCCAGTATCCGATTGTGCAAGGCGGCATGCAGAATGTGGGCTATGCGGAACTGGCGGCGGCGGTATCCAACGCCGGTGGCCTGGGCATCATCACTGCCCTGACCCAGCCCACGCCGGAAGACCTGGACAAGGAAATCAAACGCTGCAAGGAGATGACCGACAAGCCCTTCGGTGTGAACCTGACCATCCTGCCCACCATCAAACCGGTGCCCTATGAGGAGTACGCCCGGGTGATCTGTGAAAACAATATCACCGTGGTGGAAACCGCCGGTCGCAACCCGGAACCCTTCATGCCTCTTTTCGAAGGTGCCGGCGTAAAAGTGGTGCACAAGTGCACCTCCGTCCGTCATGCGCTGAAGGCAGAAAAAGTGGGTGTGGCGGCGGTCTCCGTGGATGGCTTCGAATGTGCCGGTCATCCGGGTGAAGATGATATCCCCAATCTGGTATTGCTGCCGGCGGCGGCAAAAGTGATCAAGATTCCCATGCTGGCATCCGGCGGTATTGGTACCGGCGCGCAAATGGCCGCTTGTCTGGCTCTGGGTGCGGACGGTATCAACATGGGGACCCGTTTCCTGGCCTCGAAAGAGTCGCCGGTGCACGACAATATGAAGCGTGCCATTGCCGAGGCGTCCGAGCTGGATACGGCCCTGATCTTCCGGCCGCTGAAAAATACCGCCCGTGTTTTCAAGAATGCGGTAGCCACCCGGGTCAACGACATCGAACGGGAAAAGGGCCCGGACATGAAGTTCGATTACATCCAGGATCTGGTTGCTGGTGTAAAGGGCAAGGCGGCGCTGACCTCCGGAGAAATCGACGGAGGCATCTGGACCTCGGGCATGGTTCAGGGCCTGATCGACAGTTACCCCAGCTGTGCCGAAATCATCGATGACATCATCAGTGAGTGTGTGGGCACCATCAACCAGCGTCTCGCCGGTTTTCTCAACGATTGATTCCTTCCGGTTTAGTCTCGCTCTCCCGAGCCATGCCAGGGGTAATGCCCTGGCTTTTTTTGCCTGGAAAAAAAGGATGGGAACTCTCCCATGTTTGTCAGCAGGGTATTCAGCTAAGCTTTGCACGCAGAAGGAGAAAAGTCATGAAAGGATGCATAGCGAGAATACTGATTTTTTCTCTGGTGCTGGCCTGGGGAATGGCCAGCGCCGACGGCATTTATACCTGGACAGATGCCCAGGGCCGGGTACATTTCGGTGACAAGCCAGCGGAAAACGACCAGGCGGAAACCGTTAATGTCCAGATCAATACTTTCGAGAGTGTGACCTACCAAAGTCTCGATAAAGGATTGCCAGCGTCGGCAGAGGGCAGCGGCAAGGTTGTCATGTATGCGACCCAGTGGTGCGGTGTGTGCAGGAAAGCCCGTCGCTACTTCAATGACAATAATATTCCCTTTATCGAATACGATATTGATAAAGACCCGAAAGCCCAGGCACGATTTGACGCTCTGCAAGGAAAGGGTGTGCCCGTGATCCTGGTGGGAAAGAGAAGAATGAACGGATTCAGCGCCGCGGGTTTTGAACGGCTATATCGATAACGTTTTCTCAGTCACAAGGAGCAGTGATGTTGACGCTTTATGAATTTTCTTCGTCCGGGAATTGCTACAAGCTACGGCTGGCCATGACCCAGCTGGGGATCGCCTTTCGCCGTATCGAGAAAGACATTACCCGTGGTGAAACCCGCACCGCGGACTTTCTTGCCATCAATCCCAATGGGCGGATTCCGGTACTGGTCACCCCAGAGGGGCAGGTTCTCCCGGAATCCAATGCGGCACTCTGGTATCTGGCCAGAGAGAGCCAATTCATGCCAAAAGATGCGTTTCAGCAGGCTCAGGTTCTGCAATGGATGTTCTTCGAGCAGTACAACCACGAGCCCAATATCGCGACATCCCGCTACTGGATTCATGTTCTGGGAGAAAGGGAAAAGTACGCCGAGGCATTGTTGGAAAAGCAGCAGAAAGGGCATGATGCGCTTGGTGTCATGGAAGCACATTTGTCAGGCCGGGATTTCTTTGTCGGCAGTGATTATTCCATTGCTGACATTGCCTTGTATGCTTATACCCATGTAGCTGATCAGGGCGGCTTTTCTCTTGATGCTTATCCGGAGATCCGGGGTTGGTTAGAGAGGGTGGAGCGGCAACCGGTTTACGTTTCCATGGATGCCTGAAATATCACAACACAGGATGATTGAAATCTAGGGTGCAGTTCGCCCCAGGCGCTGTGCACCCTGACTGTTTGCTAGCCTTCACCAGCAAGAGTTTATTGCGTCAGATGGTGAAAGTGATACTTCAGATGATCGTCAATAAAACTGGCGATGAAGAAGTAGGAATGGTCATAGCCGGGTTGCATGCGCAGGGTGATCGGCACCCCCGCCTCCTGGCAGGCGGCACTGAGGGATTCCGGACGGAGTTGGCCATCCTGATAGAAATTATCCGCGTCGCCCTGGTCCACCATTAGCGCCAGGTCGCTGCCGTTGGCCTTGATCAGCTCGCAGGCATCCCAGGCCTCCCAGGTTGCACGGTCCTCCCCCAGATAGCCGCCCAGTGCCTTCTCGCCCCAGGGGCACTGACTCGGGTTGCTGATTGGTGCGAACGCCGATACCGAGGTATAGCGGCCGGGGTTTTTTAGTGCGCAGATCAATGCGCCATGGCCTCCCATGGAATGGCCGCTGATCGCTTCGCGGCCGTTGAGGGGGAAATGATCGCGCAGTAGTGCCGGCAATTCACGGGTCACGTAATCATACATGCGATAGTGCTGGCTCCAGGGCGCGCGGGTCGCGTTTACATAGAAACCGGCACCGGAACCGAAATCATAGCTGTCGTGTTCGCCGGGAAGGTCGGTGCCCCGCGGGCTGGTATCCGGGCAGACCATGGCCAGACCCAGTTCCGCTGCCGTGCGTTGGGCGCCGGCTTTCTGCATGAAATTTTCATCGTTGCAGGTCAGGCCGGACAGCCACCACAACAAGGGAACGGAAGCCTGCTCCGCTGCCGGCGGCAGATAGATGGCAAAGATCATCTCGCAATTGAGCACCTGGCTGCGGTGCCGGTAGCGCTTCAGCCAGCCGCCAAAGGATTTGGTGGCAGAAACCAGTTCGATATCAGACATGATTCAACCTTTCTACGAAGCCGCTGTAGGAGCACCTCTTGAGGTGCGAACCTTGCCTGGCAAGGTCTTTCGCAAGTAGATTCGCACCTCAAGAGGTGCTCCTACAGTCGGAATTAGTACGCCTTAAAAAAGAATCACCGAACGAATGCTCTTGCCTTCGTGCAGCAAATCAAAGGCGGTGTTGATCTCATCCAGCCCCATGGTGTGGGTGACGAATTCGTCGATCTTGATTTCGCCGTTCATGTAACGATCCACATAGCCGGGCAGCTCGGTGCGGCCTTTTACACCGCCGAAGGCGGAGCCTTTCCAGACCCGGCCGGTGACCAGCTGAAACGGACGCGTGGAAATTTCCTCGCCGGCACCGGCCACGCCGATGATGATGGATTCGCCCCAGCCCTTGTGGCAGCACTCCAGCGCCGAACGCATTACTTTCACATTGCCGATGCATTCGAAGGAATAATCCACACCGCCGTCGGTGAGTTCGACAATCACTTCCTGAATGGAATTGTTGTAATCCTTCGGGTTGATGAAATCGGTAGCGCCGAACTGCCGGGCCAGAGTTTCCTTGGCCGGGTTGGTGTCGATGGCAATGATGCGTTCTGCCTTGGCCATCACCGCGCCCTGGATCACCGACAGGCCGATGCCGCCGAGCCCGAACACGGCCACCGTGGAGCCGGGCTCCACCTTGGCGGTATTTAGCACCGCGCCGATGCCGGTGGTGACGCCACAGCCAAGCAGGCAGATCTTGTCCAGCGGGGCTTCCTTGCTGACCTTGGCCAGGGAAATTTCCGGCACCACGGTATATTCGGAAAAGGTGCTGGTACCCATGTAGTGATGCAGCCGTTTGCCGTTCAGGGAAAAGCGGCTGGTGCTGTCCGGCATCAGGCCCTGACCCTGGGTGGCGCGGACCGCCTGGCACAGGTTGGTTTTGCCGCTGAGGCAGAATTTGCACTGGCGGCACTCGGCGGTATAGAGCGGAATCACGTGGTCACCGGGTTTCAGGCTGGTCACGCCTTCGCCCACTTCCTGCACGATGCCGGCGCCTTCGTGGCCAAGAATGGAAGGAAAGATACCCTCCGGATCCTTGCCGGACAGGGTATAGGCATCGGTGTGGCAAACGCCGGTGGCGACGATCTGCACCAGCACTTCCCCGGCCTTGGGGCCGGCCACATCCACTTCTTCGATCTGTAGGGGTTTGCCTGCTTCCCAGGCGACGGCGGCACGGGATTTCATGGTGATTCCTTTTTGACGGTTCGGAGGGCGGTAACCTTTTTCGCCGGGCTTGCTCGGCGATTCATGGATTATTCACTATACGCAGACACGAATACCGCTATAAGGCACAATTCGACAAGAGATTATTGTCAGGTGGCAACAATGCAGCACTGGGATCGTATTGAAGCCTTTGTGGAAGTGGTGCGTCGGGGCTCCTTCGCGGACGCCGCCCGGCATCTGGGGGTATCCAGCTCCCATGTGAGCCGGCTGGTGTCCCGGTTGGAAACCCAGCTCGGCACCCAGTTGCTTTACCGCACCACCCGGCGCCTGAAGCTCACCGATGCGGGGGCGGTCTACTTCGATCATTGTGGTCAGTTGTTTGATGGCTTCCAGGAAGCGCTGTCGGCCATCAGCGACTACCAGCAACGGCCCACCGGGGTACTCAAGCTGACCTGCGCCACCACCTTTGGCGAACGTTACATCGCGCCGTTGGTGAACGACTTTCTGGCCCGCCACCCGCAACTGTCCATACAACTGGATTTTACCAACCGGCGGGTGGATATCATCGACGAGGGCTTCGATGTGGCGATTCGTACCGGGGCCCTGCCGGACTCGTCATTGATCGCCCGCAAACTCTGCCCGCGTCGGGAATACATTGTCGGCTCTGTGGACTATTTCCAGCGCCATGCCCGCCCCCACACGTTGGGGGAGTTGAGTCAACACAACTGCCTGCTGGGTTCAGCGGATCAGTGGGCGGTGGATGTGGACGGCCAGCATCGGCAATGGAAAGTGCAGGGCAACTGGAAGGGCAATTCCGGCGTGGCCCTGCTGGATGCGGCTCGCAAGGGCCTGGGGCTGGTGCAGCTGCCGGATTATTACGTGGAAGATGATCTGCATCGGGGGCGGCTGATTTCCGTGCTGGATCAGTATGCCTGCAGCCACACTGCGGTGTGGGTGGTGTATCCCCGCCACCGGCACTTGTCGCCCAAGGTGCGCCAGTTTGTGGATTTTCTGGTGGAGGGTATGGTGCGTTGAAAGGCGCGGATACCTTTTGGCAGGAGCGTCGCTGGAGGTACGATTGGGAGTCCTGATCCAGGCTTGGGATTCATGTCCGGCAAATTTTTCTGCTGTAGGAGTTCCTCTTGAGGGGCGAAGTGCGATGCAATGGATGAGTCGAGCAGGTAGCAATCTATTCTGGATGGCTCTGTCGAGCTCAGGAAGGTCTGATCGCCCTGCGGGCAATTTCCGCGCAAGCGCGGTTCGCCCCTCAAGAGGAGCTCCTACAGCAATAAAACGGAGCGGATATGTACACAGGTAGTTGTCTCTGTGGTGGTGTCACGTTTGAAATCGCCGGTGAGCTGGCGCCGATTCAGGTCTGCCATTGTCAGCAATGTCGAAAGGCCCAGGGTACTGCGCTGGTTACCAATATTCCGGTGGAAACCGGCAAGCTGCACTGGGTACGGGGTGAGGCATTACTGAAAAGCTATGAATCCTCGCCGGGCAAGCAGCGGGTGTTCTGCTGCGAGTGCGGCTCGCCGATTTACAGTAGCCATGAGAAAAAGCCGGGCGTTGCGGATTCGGGCGGGGCTTTTGAATGAGCCGCTGGCCACGCGGCCGGCGTTTCATATCTATACGGATTCGGCCTGTAACTGGTGGGCCATTGATGATGGGTTGCCGCAGTATCCTGAAGGTGCGGAATAAAAAAATGCCGGGTCAGTGCCCGGCATTTTTTGTTACGCCATTTGTGCCTTCAGCGCCTCGATCTCGTGGGCATCGCCGTTGCGCGCCGCGAAAGCCTGCCAGTTCTCGGCGGCATGGCTTTTAAGTACCTCGGCCACTCGGGGCAGCTCCGCGTCGGGCAAATGACCGAACAGGCCCAACAGCTTGCTGTCATGGGCCTGCCCCAATGCCTGCCCCAGTGCCTCTGGCTGGCTTTGGGTTAGCACGTCAACCGCTGGTGTCAGGTGTTCCTGATCCAGCAGTGGCAACAGGGTGAGCAATTCATCCCAGCTGTTTTCACTGGCCACGGTGCTGATCAGGCTTTCCATCACTGGGGCTTCGCGCAACTTGGGCACATTCACCACCATTTGCTGATGCTGATTGTCCATGGCGTTCACCGCCTGCAACAGGTTGGTCCACAGGCGCTGTTCGCTGGCCACTTCGATAATGTGACTGATCACGGCTTCGCCCTGCTCGGCTACCAGGTTGCCCATCTGGCCACGCAGTTCGGTGTTCAGGTGTCCGTTCAGGGACAGCACCGCCGGCCACAGTTCATGGTCGGTGGCGGCTTTCAGAGTGGCCCGTTGCTGTGCTTCGCTGAGCAAGGCCAGCACGGTGTCCAGTTTGCTCTTGTCTTCCAGGTAAAGCGCGATCTTCACCATGGCTTCGCCGTCGTCGATGCTGCGGGTGACGGCTTCCAGGGCAGACGGCTGAATCACGGCGACAAAACGGGCCAGGGTGATGTGCTCGTCCATGGACAGCAGGGTTTTGGCCACGGAGGCGACAATCTTGTCGGGCATGGCAGCCAGCAGATCCCGGGAGTATTTGGGCTCAAGGTGGATGCACAGCTTGGCGAGAAAGTCTTCCGGCAGTTTGTCGGCCAGCTTGATGGCGCGTTCGGGGGGCAGCTCGGAGGCAATGCCGGCGGCGAGCACGGAGCCCAGTACGGTGGTGGCCAGCTTGGCGCTGGCACCGGTGGGAACCAGTTTGCTGATGCCGGCCAGGCGCTGGTAGCTGTCCTGGTGCTGTTCGTAGAAGAAGCCGGAGACGGCACTGCGGAAGTTGGCAATGGCGGTCAGGTCCTGACCATCCAGAAAGGCCAGGTTGGTCTCGTCGGTTTCCAGCAGGCGGCTGAGTTTGAGCAGTTCGGCCTGGGTTTCAATGTGCATGTCTGTCTCCTTAACCGAACAGCATTTTTTTCACCGGGCGACGGAAGGGCCCGGGCACCACATTCAGTGCGTTATTCATGGCTTTTTCGACTCTGGCGTCTTTGGTTTCCAGAGCGGCAAGGACGGTATCGGCCAGTTTGCTGGCCTGATCCGCAGGCAGGGACTCGATAAAGGCCAGCGCATCGGCGGGCAGCCCCTTGGTCTTCAGGGTAGTGATGGAATCAGACATGATTTCTCCTTTACTACAGCGCCCGGGAACATATCCCCGGGCGCCCTGGATGCAGGCTGTCGCGCGCAGCCTGCCTATGGCTGGCGCTACTATGCCAGCAATAAGGAAGGATGGGTGTTGCCGAAAAGCCGCTACCGGGCGGCGCTCAAGAAAGCGCAGCTATTGCCTTGTGGCGGTTTGGCGGGTTCGATTCGCTGCGGGTAACGCTCACTCCGGGGAGCCTGATCCGCTATCCACCCCGGTGGACGGGGTCAGGCGAAATCCATCTGGTCGGTGATGAAACCCACGCTGATGGCGCCGGGGCCGATATTGACGCCCCCGGTCAGCCCCATATGGCTGATCAGCAGGTCCACGCCGTGTTTCTCGGTGGTGGCCTTCAGCTCGCTGAAGCCGGGCATCTGGTAAACCGCATCCGGGTCGCCGGCGTAGCTGACACAGACAATGGGGGTGAGCAGGCCTTGCTCCACGCAGGCACAGGCGTGGGTGAACATTTTCTCGACAGCGGTTTCGAACCCCCGCACCTTGGCCACCGGGAAGGTCTGATCCTGGCGGGCACAGAGGATGGGCTTGATGTCCAGCGCCGAGCCCATCAGGGCCCCGATGAAGCCAACGCTCTTGTCGCCTTTCTTGCGGGCGCGCTTGTGCACGTAATACAGGTCCGGCACCACCGCATAGCCAACGGTTTTCGGGGTCAGGTCACTGATGCGCTGGCGGATGTCGCCCACTTTCATTTCCGTATTGATCAGTCGCATGGTTTCCGCCGCCAGCACGCCCTGGCCGGCAAACAGGGTCTGGCTATCGCTGACGCGGATACGGAACGGACCTTCCCGCCCGGCGGCTTCCCGGTATTTCTTGTAGTCGCCAAGAATGGCGTGGGCCGCTTCGGTGGCGTTCTCGAAAATCGGGCTGCGGCTTTTCGGCACGGTCTGCACCAGGGCGTAGTCGAACTCGCCCACCGCCTGTTCCAGGAACAGGGTACGGATCTGGTCCACCGTGGGAGGGGCGGTTTCCGCGTCGTGGTTCTTGTCCACTTCATGGCGGGCGTAAAACTCCCGGGCCCGTTGCGGGTCGCGGTCGTCCACGAAAATTTCCTTGCCGATGCGGATGGGCACCGGCATGACCAGGATGTTGTTTGCGTCAATAAAGTCCTTGGGCAGATCACAACCCGAGTCCACAACCAGACCGATTCTCATTGTTATGCTTCCTGTTTGGGAAGGGTGAGGATCAGTCTAGAACTATGGTTCAGTTACTGGCGTCTTTTTGCGTATGGGAATGGTTAGGGGCTGTTACAAGACGCCAGTCTTTGCATCGCTGGTGAGGCGTTACTGAATATCCCCGCCCACCTGGATCACCTTCAGGGTGTTGGTGCCGCCATGGGCATCGTTGTAGTTGCCCTTGGTGATCAGCACCCGGTCGCCGTCCTGTATGGCGCCCATCTCTTCCAGGATGGCGACCGCGCGGCGGTTCACCTCGTCGCTGGCGATGGCATGGCTGTCAAAGGGGATGGCGCGCACGCCGCGCAGGATGGCCACCCGACGCTGGCTGCTGGGGTAGGGGGTAAAGGCATAGATGGGGATGCCGGAGCGCAACCGTGACATCAGTCGCGGGGTGTTGCCGCTTTCGGTCATGGCAATGATGGCGGTGACCTTGCTGAGTCGGTTGGCGGCCTGCATGGCCGCCATGGCAATCACTTCATCAATATTGTCGGTGTTGTCGTTGATGGGACGGTCGGTGCGTCTTTCCTGCCAGGTGCGCTCGGCGCCGAGAATAATGCGGTCCATGGCCTGGACGGTTTCCACCGGGTATTCGCCCACGGCGGTCTCTGCGGACAACATCACTGCGTCGGTGCCGTCCAGCACCGCATTGGCCACATCGGAGACTTCCGCCCGGGTGGGCTGGGGGCTGTGGATCATGGATTCCATCATCTGGGTGGCGGTGATCACAAAGCGGTTGAGGGCCCGCGCGCGGCGGATGATGTGTTTCTGCACCCCCACCAGCTCCGCATCGCCGATCTCCACGGCCAGATCGCCCCGCGCCACCATGACGCCGTCGGAGGCCAGGATGATGGCATCCAGGGTGTCATCGTCCGCCACCGCTTCCGCCCGCTCAATCTTGGCAACGATGCCCCCCTGGCCGCCGGCCTGGCGGTAGCGGCGACGGGCTTCTTCCACGTCTTCGGCGTCGCGGGGAAAGGACAGGGCAAGAAAGTCCACTTCCATGTCGGCGGCGGTGACGATATCGGCCAGATCCTTGTCGGTGAGTGCCCGGGCGCTGAGGCCACCGCCCTTGCGATTGACCCCCTTGTGGTCGGACAGCTCGCCGCCCACCAGTACGGTGCATGCCACCCGGGTGCCGTTGATGGCATCCACTTTCAGTTCCAGCAAGCCGTCATTGAGCAGCAGGATATCGCCGGGCTGGCAGTCCTCCGGCAGTGGCGGGTAACTCACCCCGACCTCCTCCGCATTGCCGGCGTCATCCGCCAGGGCGGTGTCCAGCGTAAAAGCTTGGCCGGCTTTCAGCAGAATGGGGCCATCGGGAAAGCTGCCAATACGGATTTTGGGCCCCTGCAGGTCTGCCAGAATCGCCACGTGTTCGCCGCACTGTTCCGCACAGCGGCGAATGGTCTCTGCCGTTTTCCGGTGCGTATCCGCACTGCCATGGGAAAAGTTCAGGCGGAACACATTCACGCCGGCCTGTATCAGAGCCTCCAGTCGGGATTCTGAAGAAGAGGCGGGGCCAACGGTGGCGACAATCTTGGTGCGACGCAGGGGGGAGCGGGACATTCGGAACATTTCCATCAGCTGAT
>NZ_LWEJ01000019.1:0-5489 GCF_001635525.1 Alcanivorax sp. HI0007 | reverse complement strand
CTTGCGTCTGGAGAAAAATAACGCGATATCGCGTCGCTATTAATTATTCATTATTAACTATTCATTGCTTAGTCCGTCAGCCAGCTCACCTTGCCCTGACACACCGTCAGCTTCACGTTGCCCTTGAGCACGGCGCGGCGCCAGGGAGAGTTGTTGCCGGCGGACAGCCAGTGTTCGGCGTAATCCTTTTCGGCGCTGGCATCCAGCACGCACAGGCTGGCCGGGCGGCCGGTTTCCAATTGGCCGGCCAGGATGCCCAGGCAGCGGGCGGGGGCGGCCGTCACCGCATCCAGGGCCCGGGGCAGTGCCAGCTTGCCGTCGGCCACCAGTTGCAGCACCAGGCCAAGCAGGGTATCCAGCCCGGCCATGCCCGGCTTGGTGGCCGGGAAAGGGGCCGCCTTGCTGGAAGAACCAATGGGGGTGTGCTGGGAGCAGATGGCATCAATGGTACCGTCGGCCACCGCCTCCAGCAGGGCCTCGCGATCCGCCGCACTGCGCAGGGGCGGGATCACGTGGCAGTGGCTGTTGAACCCTTCCAGGGCCGATTCATCCAGCAGCAGGTGCTGAATGCTCACGTCCGCCGTCACCGGCAGGCCGCGACGCTTGGCGGCGCGCAGTAAACGCAGGGAGTCAGCACTGGATATCTGCTGGAAATGGGCACGCACACCGGTGGCTTCCACCAGCAGCAGGTCCCGGGACAGGTCCACGCTCTCCGCCACCGCCGGAATCCCCGGCAACCCCAGACGGGTGGCCACGGCCCCTTCGTGGGCACAGCCGCCCGCGCTCAGCGCCGAATCCTGGGGCCGGAACATCACCGGCAAATCGAAGGTGGAGGCATATTCCAGGGAACGCTTCAGCACCAGGGCGCTGGCGACCTTGCGGCCCGCATTGCCCACGGCAATACACCCTGCCTTGGCCAGGGTGGCCATTTCCGCCAGCTGGTCGCCGGCCAGACCCTGGGTCATGGCGGCAATGGGCATGATGCGCGCGAATCCGGCCTGGCCAGCCTGCTCGCGGATCAGCCTCACCACGGCGGTGGAATCCACCGGTCCGCAGTCCGGCTGGGCCACCAGGTGAGTAATACCACCCGCGGCGGCGGCACGGGTTTCGCTGGCAATGTCGCCACTGCGACCGCTGCCCGGCAGGGACAGGTGCACACAGGCGTCTACCAGCCCGGGCAACACCCAGTGGCCTTCCGCGTCCACAATATCGGCGCCGGGGGCATCCAGGCTGGCACCGATGCGCACCAGACGGCCATTTTCAATCAGCAGGTCGGCAACTTCGTCGCGACCATTGGCCGGATCGATCACCCGGCCCTTGCGAATCAGGATATTGGCTTTCTTGCTACTGGCCACGCTCACCTCCCGTGCGGCCCTGGGCACTGCTTTCCTGGCCGCTGATGGCCATGGACATGACTGCCATGCGCACCGCGATACCGAAGGTCACCTGGTTGAGGATCACCGAGCGCG
Source organism: Alcanivorax sp. HI0007 (assembly GCF_001635525.1). Classification (NCBI taxonomy): domain Bacteria; kingdom Pseudomonadati; phylum Pseudomonadota; class Gammaproteobacteria; order Oceanospirillales; family Alcanivoracaceae; genus Alcanivorax; species Alcanivorax sp. HI0007. The sequence continues at coordinate 4,020 of NZ_LWEJ01000019.1, read as the reverse complement.
GGCCGTCTGCCACTTCCGAGGCAATTTCCACGCCCCGGTTGATGGGCCCGGGATGCATGACGATGGCATCCGGTTTGGCCAGCTGCAGTTTTTCGTTGTTGAGGCCGTATAGGCGGAAGAATTCACTCTCGCTGGGCAACAGGGCGGAATCCATGCGCTCCTTCTGCAGGCGCAGCATGATCACCACATCCACATCCTTCAGGCCCTGGCCCATATCCGTGAACACGGTGGCCCCCAGCCCCTGGGCATCCACCGGCAACAGGGTTTTCGGGCCAATGAGCCGCACTTCCTCGGCGCCCAGAATGTTCAGGGCGTGAACCTGTGAGCGGGCCACCCGAGAGTGGAGAATATCGCCGACGATGGCGACCTTGAGCCCCTCGAAACCGCCCTTGTAGTGGCGGATGGTGTACATGTCGAGCATGGCCTGGGTGGGGTGGGCATGGCGCCCGTCACCGGCATTGATCACCGCCACATCCGGGGTCACTTCGTTGGCGATGAAGAAGGGCGCGCCGGAATCCTGGTGGCGCACCACGAACATGTCCGCGGCCATGGCTTCCAGGTTGCGCAGGGTATCGAGCAGGGTTTCGCCCTTGCTGGTGGCGGATTTGGCAATGTCCAGGTTGAGCACGTCGGCGCTGAGGCGCTGGGCCGCCAGCTCGAAGGTACTGCGGGTACGGGTGCTGGATTCGAAGAACAGATTGACCACTGTCTTGCCGCGCAGCAGCGGCACCTTCTTGATGGACCGGCCACCCACATCCACAAAGCTGGCGGCGGTATCGAGAATATCTTCCAGTAAAGAGCGGGGCAGGTGCTCGGTGGTCAGGAAATGGCGTAACTTACCGTCGCCGGTGAGTTGTACGCGGGAGGATGGCGCAAGCGTCATTCTTCAGGCCTTGTCTCTCGTATCTCCGCCACAAGGGGGGCGGGCCCGCGTAATTCTACCCGCTGATGGGGGGGCAATGCCAAAGTTTCACCACAGATATCGGCACGAATTGGCAATTCCCGGTGACCGATATCGAACAGCACCACCAGGCCGATCGAGGCCGGGCGCCCGAAATCGAACAATTCGTTCATGGCGGCACGAATGGTGCGGCCGGTCATGAGCACGTCGTCCACCAGCAGAATATGCTGCCCGTCCACCTCGAAAGGCAGCTTCGACGGCGAGACCGTGCGCTTGAGCCCACGGGTATCAAAGTCATCCCGGTAGAAGGCCGGATTCAGGATCCCCAACGGTAGCGGCTTGGCCAACATCGCGTTCAATGCCCGGGCCACCCAGGCCCCACCGGACTCGATCCCCACCAGCAGCGGGGCGCGCTCACCGTATTGCTCGGTGATGGCCCGGGCCATGGCACCCAGGTGTGTCTGCAGTTGTTGTTCGTCCCAGCTCAAGGGGCTCTCCAGAAGATTATCTTTACTGTAGGCGCCATGTTCGCATGGCGAATGACCAAGCATGGCGCCTGTTTGCTCAAGAATAAAGCCTCAAGCCCCGTATGGGCCCCATACTCTTTCCTAAAGGGGCCCGCACAGCCCGGCCAGGGCGGCACCAATGATCCGATCAAACCGTTCAGTTTTTTGGGATGGCAGTCACCGCCAGTGCGCCGCAAGATGGCAATACGCTGCAAGGTGACGGTAAGTTTTGTAAAGAGCGGAACCCGTCTGGCGGGCAACGCTCCAACCATCAGGAAGAACGGGTAGGGTACAGGGATGCATCTGCGCAACGACTCACAACGGTTCGGCCTCATCACCATCATGCTGCACTGGCTGGTGGCCATTACGGTGGTGAGCCTGTTTGCCCTGGGCCTGTACATGGTCGATCTCACTTACTACGACGACTGGTACCGTAGCGCCCCGCACCTGCATCGCAGCGTGGGCATCCTGCTGTTTCTGGTCATGACTTTCCGGTTGCTGTGGCGGCTGGTATCGCCGCCCCCGAAAGCCCTTGCCAGCCATCAGCCCTGGGAACGCATCAGCGCGCACCTGACTCACTGGGCCCTTTACCTGCTGCTTTTCACCGCCATGATCAGTGGCTATCTGATCACCAGCGCCGACGGCTCGGCTATTGATGTGTTTGACTGGTTTGCGGTGCCCTCCATCACCGGTGACCAGAAAGGCCTGGAAGACACCGCTGGCGACATTCACGAAATCGCCACCTGGGCAATCATCATACTGGCCAGCGTGCACGCCCTGGCCGCACTCAAACACCACCTGCTTGATCGGGACGACACCCTGCGCCGCATGCTGGGCATGGCATCCCGAAACCCTGACAACCATTAACCCAAACGGAGTTCGATGCTTATGTTGACGCTAGCAAAGAAGATCATCATTCCCGCCCTGGCACTGCTGCTCAGCAGCATGGCGTTTGCCGATAAACCCGGTGGCACCTATGCCTTCGATAAAAAAGGCGCCCACCAGTTCGTCATGTTCAAGATCTCCCACCTGGGCTACAGCTGGCTGTACGGCCGCTTTAACGATTTCGACGGCAGCTTCACCGTAGACGCCGACAACCCGGAAAACAGCAGCGTGCAAGCCACCATCCAGGTCGCCAGCCTGGACAGCAACCACGCCGAGCGCGACAAGCACCTGCGCGGTGACGACTTCCTGGACGTGGACGAATACCCCACCGCCACCTTCAAGAGCACCAAGATTGAAAAGACCGGCGAAAAAACCGCCAAGATTACCGGCGACTTCACCCTGCACGGTGTCACCAAACCGGTCACCCTGGACGCCAAACTGCTGGGCTACGGCGATGATCCCTGGGGCGGCTACCGCATGGGCCTGGAAGCCTCCACAACCCTGAAACTGGCGGACTTCGGCATCACCTACGACCTGGGTCCGGCATCGGAAACCGTGGATATTATTATCTCGGTGGAAGGGATCAGACAGTAATGCAGTGATAACGAAAAACGCCAGCTTCGCGCTGGCGTTTTTTCATGGCAACGCTTCGCCGCCCTCACTCAAAAATCCTTCGGCAATGATCACCGCCGCCATGGAATCCACCCGGCTATCCGCCTGACGAATGCCAGTGCGCTCGCGGGCTTCGCGGGTACTAAGGCGTTCATCCACCAGCCACACCTGCATGCCGAACCGGCCTTTCAATCGGCCCGCAAATTTCTTCGCCCGCGCTGTAGATTCGCTTTCGCTGCCATCCATATTCAACGGCAGACCCACCACCAGCCCTTCCGGCTCCCACTCTTTCAACAAGGCAGCAATGTCGTCCCAGTTGGGTTGAGTGTTCTTGCAGGGCAGGGCTTTTAACGGCGTGGCTGTACCCAGCAGGCTGTTGCCGCTGGCCACGCCGATTTTTTGTGTGCCGTAGTCAAACGCGAGAATCATATGACGAGTCGGTTATTGAGGCCGTAGGAGCCATGCTTGCATGGCGAAGGACTTTCAGGAGGCACCGCTCCAGATCAAAACCTTTCGCCATGCAAGCATAGCTCCTACGGTGCGAAAGGACATTTCAACTGTGTCCCGCCTGCGTCGCAATCAGACTCATGTCCACACCAATACGCGCTGCGGCGGCTTGCCAGGTTTGTTCGAAGGGGGTGTCGAGCACCAGTTCACGGCTGGCCGGGGTGCTGAGCCAGGCGTTTTCCACCAGTTCCTGTTCCAGCTGGCCGGGTTCCCAGCCGGCGTAGCCCAGGCAGATCAGCGATTGCTCCGGTCCTTCGCCGATGGCGATGGCTTCCAGAATATCGCGGCTGGTGGTGAGCATCAGGCCGTCGCTGAGCGGCACGCTGGACTGCCAGTGAGTGGAGGCGGCGTGCAACACGAAACCGGCCTCCTGTTGCACCGGACCGCCAGCAACCACCCGGTGCCGCTCCGAGGGCGGCACTTCGATGTCGATGTCCATGTCGCTGAGGATATCGCCCAGGCTGATCTGCACGGGGCGGTTGAGGGTCAGCCCCATGGCGCCCTCGCTACCGTACTCGACGAGATAGGTGACGGAATGTTCGAAGTTGGGGTCGGCCATCTGCGGCATGGCCACCAGCAACTGGTGTTTGAGGGTCGTGTTGTCCATGG
>NZ_LWEJ01000018.1:0-4915 GCF_001635525.1 Alcanivorax sp. HI0007 | reverse complement strand
TTATTAATTATTCATTATTAACTATTAATTATTAATTGCCTTTCCCTGTTCTGCCACAACTCACGTGCCAGCTCCTGTGCTTTTTCCAGCGAAGCCGCCCGGTCCAGTCCCCATAGCGCTACCGCTACGGTCTGGATCACTGCATTTTCGCCATAGTCATCGCTCTGCTCGCCACGCCATACCGCCAGCACGGTTTGTGCATCCGGCTCGCCAGGGGGGCTTTGTCGTGGCATGACGTTATCCAGAACGGCTGTGCCTTCCAGATGTTCGCCATGGCGGATGCCGGTGATCTGGGTGCGCGCATCCGGGCGGATTTCCAGTTCGCCGCCTTCGCCCTTGAATAACAGCAGGTCCTGATCACCGGCCAGGTCGGCGGCACCCTGGTGCAGCTCGATGTAGGCGGGATGGAAAACGCTCTGCATGGACAGGGGCGCTTTGGCCGGATTGAGACTTCTCGCCAGCGTATTGATGGGGGAGCGCAGGCCAAGAAAGTAGCGCAGGGTCAGCAGGTGCGATAGTGGCGCGCAGAAAGTCTCCAGCGGCAGATACGCCAGGCCATACTGATCCAGATGGGCGGCGGCGGCCTGTGGAGAATCGGCCACCGGCAGCCCCAGTTGTGGCAACAGCTGGTCACTGTAGACCCGGTTCGGAGTATGGGCGGGCCCGCCATGAAGCAGGGTGCGGATGCCCTGGCTAGCCAGTAACAATGCTGCCAGCAGATACCAGGGGTGGTGCTTTTTCTTGCCCGCGTAGCTGGGCCAGTCAAGCTGCACGTCCGGCAGGTCGGCCAGCGCCCGGTAACACACCGGACGGCAGGCATCCAGAAAGCCGGCCAGCTCCTCGGGCGTTTCTTCCTTTACCCGTAGCAGCATCAGGAAGGCGCCAAGTTGAATGTCTTCCACCTGGCCATCGAGAATGGCCTGCATGGCTTCCCGGGCTTCCTCCCGCGTGAGACTGCGCCGTGCCCGTTTACCGCGGCCAAGTGTGCGTACAAAAGGGGCAAAAGCATGTTCAGTCATGGTTAACCTCGTGGATGCCCGTCACTTCAGGCTGGGAAGGGCGCATGTTGCGTGAAGCGTACGACGAGTGAGCGTGATATCAATACCAACTGGTACAAGGGCCATGTTCGGCGACCAGCTCCAGCAGCCGGGGGTGGTCAATGACTGGCAAGGTGTTGTCCGGCAGAGCCAGTGCAGAGTGCTGCAGCAAATAGCCTTCGCCTTTCAGTGCGAAGCCGGAAGCGCACAGCAGGCCGGCATCGCTGAACACGCAGATATCACCGTCACGATACAGTGTCTCGAATGTCTGCCGTTGGGGACTGTGCGGGGGAAAACCGATCAGATGAATCATCGCTTCAGAACACCACAACCTGAGTGCACTGGTCGCGCAGCCTCAGCAAGGATTGAGAGTCCAGCGTCTCTACCGGGACTGGCGTCACTGGCGCAAGACTGTCAGTGACACAGCGTACGCCAAAGTCGGGGAGCTGTGCCAGACCGTGGCTGGGTGCCCGTTGCAGCTGAGACAGGGACGCTTCGGTGAGCCACAGGATCGTGGGCTGGCCAAAGGCTGCCCCGGTTAACAGCATATCCAGGGTTTCCTGAAACTGGCTGGATAGCGGCGCACTGCCGGTGGCGATGTAGAGAATCGGGTTAGCCAAACTGAATGACCCGGTCGCTGTTGATAAGAGCATCGGCCCACTGGCCCAGACCGGCCAGAGTAAAGCCCTCTGCCAGGGTATCCGGTACCACGCCCCGTCGCTGGGCTGCGCCTACACAAACCACTGCATCAACAGGGTTCTCAGCCAGCCATTGCTGCCATTGTTGCGCGGCACAGGCCTGATCGCCGTCGCCACGCCAGGCATGACGGTTGGCAAGGTGCACGGCGTCACGGTAGAAGAAAAGGCGGTACAGATGGAAGTTGGGATGGGCCAGTAATGCCCGGGCAGTATCAAGGGCAGTCAGTGCGGCGGCGGAATCCGCCGCCGCATTGACCAGAAGGGCAAACCGCATCAATCATCGCCACCAAGGGCGGTGAGCAGGTGCAGCAGAGACATGAAGAGGTTATACAGGGACACGAACAGGGTCACCGTGGCCATGATGTAGTTGGTCTCCCCGCCGTGGATGATGGCGCTGGTCTGCCACAGGATCAGCATTGAGGACAGCAATACGAAAGCGGCGGAGATCGCCAGGGCCAGTGCTGGTATGGCGAAGAAAATATTGGCGATTGCCGCAATAAAAGCCACCAGAATACCGACCATGATGAAATTGGTCATGAAACTGAAGTCTTTCTTGGTCACCAGAGCGATGGCTGACATGGCCACGAAGATGCCTGCAGTGCCGCCCAGGGCCATGGTTACGATTTCCATGCCGCCCGGCATTTGCGCGTACATGTTGATGATCGGGCCAGTCGTAAAGCCCAGCCAGCCGGTCAAACCGAATACGGCCAGAATGCCCCAGGCGCTGTTGCGGAGCATGTTGGTAGCGAAAAGCAGACCAAAGTACACGCCGAGAGTCAGCCAGACGTTAACAAAGCCGATGTTGCTGGCCATGGCAAACCAGGAGGCGCCGGTGGCCACAATCAGTGACAGCCCCAGCAGCATGTAGGTGTTCTTCAATACCTGGGCCGCGCGCTCCCCGGTGACGGCTACGCCGTGCGGAGAGACGGAATAGGGGTTGGTCTGGTTATTCATGTGTTTGCACTCATCCTTAGGAATTGTCCCTGTGATAATAAGGGCGGTAACGCCAAAATCAAGCGAAGAAACAAGGCATAAAGGCCGATTTTTTATGGGTACGACGGGGGATCGGGACAGGGCGGGCGCTACAGCCGTTTTTCAACCAAAACGGCGCCGCAACAGGGTTGGTCCGAATCGGCAAAGGCATCGGGTTTTGCTATGACTGAACAAATGCTGATCGGCAGTGGCAGTCTCTCAAAGACAGGGAAGCGTTGATGAGGCGGCTACCCATGTGCAGTGTGGCTGATTGTTCCCGATTTAGTGAGGAGATGATTGAGTTGGCCCCGCAGCTGATTAACTTTCCACCAGTTGCAGCGAGGATTTGCGAAGCGCGATTGACTGACTTCATTGCTCATGTATTATTGCGGGCCTGTCTGGAGGGGTGGCAGAGTGGCCGAATGCACCGGTCTTGAAAACCGGCGACGGGAGACCGTCCGTGGGTTCAAATCCCACCCCCTCCGCCAAACAAGAAGCCCGTGCTCGCAAGAGCGCGGGCTTTTTTTATGGCCAATCGGGCGACGAAACCGACGACGGAGCGGTAGCGAGTTACGAGGAGCGAAAGTCGAAGCCGGTTTTGATTTTCGCTCCTCGCTCCTCGTAACTCGAAAACCTGCGTGTCTATATCGTTGGTTCCAGCAAAGCCGCAAATTCCTGTAGCCCGTCCAGTCCCTGAATATCATCCTCCAGCAACGGTAGCTGGATTCTGGGTAGTCCTTTGAGCGACTCACCCAGTTCGATCATGTGTCGTTGCTGACGCACCAGGCGGGCGGCGAAGAAGGCGCTGTCGGCGGCATCCGGGAGTACCCGGTTGACGATGGCCCCTGCCACCGGGATATGGCTGTCGCGCAGGGTGGCGACGGCGCGGGCGGTTTCCAGGATGGGCAGGCGTTCCGGGGTCAGTACGAACAGGAAGGCGGTGTGGTCCGGGTCGCTGAGCTGCCGTCGGGTGCGGTGGAACAGGCGCTGTCTGGCCATTAGCGTTTCTGCCACTTCTCGACTGCGCGGGTCCAGATCTGCGGTGGCGTGTTCGGTGGGGTCCTGCAGCGGGCTGTCCAGGTCCTTGCCGGGAGTCAGGTGTCCGAGCACCTTGCCCAGGGTTCGTGCTCTTTCATTGTGGCGTAACAGACCATCGGTCCAGGCGGCCATCACTTCCGGCAGGCTCAGCAGTCGCAGAGTGTGGCCGGTGGGTGCAGTATCGAAAATTACCAGGTCATAGTCGCGGCTGTCTTCATCGATAGTGCGAGCGATACGTTCCAGTAGAGCCGCTTCCTGGGCACCAGGAGACTGGCGACTCAGACGCAATTGCTTTTCCAGCTCCCGCACCTGGTCCGGGCCGGCAAAGCGCCGCATCTGGGCACTGACACGATCCAGATATGCCTCCACTTCCTGATCCGGGTCCAGCTCCAGGGCGACCAGATTGGGAGCCATGCGGGTCGGGTGGTTGCCGATGGGCCGGTCGAAGGCGTCGGCCAGACTGTGGGCGGGATCGGTAGATACCAGCAATACCCGGCGCCCCTGTTCTGCGGCGCGCAGGGCCAGTGCCGAGGCGGTCGTGGTTTTCCCTACGCCGCCCTTGCCGCCAACCATCAGCAGGGACTTTTCCGCCAGCAGTCGATCCAGATCCAGAGCGGTCTCAGCCATCAGCAGCAGCGGAAATGGTCGAGCGGGGAACGTTCCATGCCCATGCGGGTATGCCAATCGTGGAAACGGTCCATGAGCAGCGGTTGCAGTTCCAGCGTGCTCCAGGCCGCCGGGTTGGGTACACCCATCATTTCGGCAAATACCAGCAGCATGAACAGGTCTTCCTCGTCCCGTTTGGCCCGAGCGATGGCCGCCCGATAGGGCGCGTTGTAGTACTGGGCACCCAGTTCGCCCAGACGACGAAAAAGCAGCCGAGTCTTGCCGGACATCAGATGTTCTCCGGTGGGGCGCTAAAGGCGCGTTTCAAGGCCGCTGCACACTCCAGGGTCACCAGCAAGGCGGCTACCAGCACGACCAGATCCAGCCCCAGCAGGAACCAGTCAGATTGGTCGTAGAAACTTTTCAGCTGAATCAGCAGGGCGTACAGGGTCATGACCAACAGAAATACCAAGGGCGCCAGAGTATAAATGGCAGGGCGTCCCCGTTTCACCAGCATGATGGTGATCACCAGCAGGGTTAGTCCGGCCAGCAACTGGTTGGTGG